>JAYRFD010000659.1:0-2445 GCA_041908565.1 Polyangia bacterium
CGCGACGACCGACCTGCGCTTACGAACCCTGAACTTCAAAGTACTCGAGGATCTCGGACTCGCTGTCCGACGCCAGGCGTTCCAGACCGTCTTCGCGGATCAGGCGACGCAGATGCAGAAGCCCCACCTTGGACGCCACCAAAGTGCCGGCCTTGCGAAAGCCGGGCACCACGCGATTGCGAATGCGCGCGAACGCGGCTTCAAACGCCGGGGCGTTCTGGCCCACCACTTGACGCTGGTCGTACAGCAGGCAGCGCCCGCCACGGCCCAAGCGATCGAGGATCGCGTAGACCGGCTCGTAGGACTGCTCGGCCTCTTGCGGGCTGGGAAACGGGGTGGCGCTGCGCGTCACGCGAACCACGCGGCCACCATGTTCCAGGCGCAGCGTCAGGAACTCGTTTCTAAACAGCTCTCCATCGGCCGTCATCGTCGCTTTGCCTCCTGCGGGATGGGGCGCGCCTATTCGTGACCCTGTTGGCGGCGCGGAGAAAGCAGCTTGGCGACCAGGCCAGTCCATCCGGTCTGATGCGATGCCCCGACGCCGCGCCCGTTGTCGCCGTGAAAGTATTCATAGAACAGCAGGTAGTCACGGAAGTGCGGATCGCGCTGCACCTTTTCGTAGCTGCCCATGGCGGGACGACGTCCATCCGCGCCGCGCAAGAACAGCCGCGTCAGGCGCCGAGACAGCTCGTCCGCCACTTCGGCAATCGTCATCATCTGTCCCGATCCCGTCGGACATTCCACCTGAAAGTCATCGCCGTAGTAGTGATGGAACTTCTGCAGGCTTTCGATGATCAGGTAGTTGACGGGGAACCAGATCGGACCGCGCCAGTTCGAGTTGCCGCCGAACAGCCCCGACAGCGACTCGCCGGGCTGATACGACACGCTCATCGGCTGGCCGTTGACGTGGATGACATAGGGGTGCTGTTCGTGGACGCGCGACAGGGCCCGCACGCCGTAGCTGGACAGAAACTCGCTCTCGTCCAGCATGCGCTTCAGCAAGCGCTTCATGCGTCGCCCGCGCAGCAGCGAAAGCAGCCGCCGCTTGCCTCGTCCCGGCACATCCCAGTGCGAAATCAGGCTCGATAGCTCGGGTCGGTGGCTTAGATACCACTCCATGCGCTGCTTAAATTCCGGCAGCTGATCCAGCAGGTCGGGGTCGATGACCTCGACGGCAAACAGCGGGATCAGGCCGACCATCGATCGCACCTTCAGCGGCTGCATATGGCCATCGGGCAGACACAGCACGTCGTAATAGAACTGGTCCGCTTCGTCCCACAGCCCGACCCGTTCATCGCCCAGGTTGGTCATGGCTTCGGCGATCGACAGGAAGTGTTCGAAGAACTTGGTGGCGACGTCTTCGTAGACGTGGTTGTGGACGGCAAGCTCCAGCGCGATGCGCATCAGGTTCAAGCAGTACATCGCCATCCACGATGTGCCGTCGGCCTGATTGATAAATCCACCCGTCGGCAAAGGCGCGCTGCGATCGAAGACGCCGATGTTGTCCAGCCCCAGAAAGCCGCCCTGAAAGATGTTGCGACCCTGTGCGTCTTTGCGATTCACCCACCACGTGAAGTTCAGAAGCAGCTTGTGAAAGACGCGCTCAAGAAACGCCAGGTCGGGACCGCGACCGGTCTTTTCACGCTGCCGCTGATCGATCTTGTAAACGCGCCATGTGGCCCAGGCGTGCACCGGCGGGTTGACGTCGCCAAACGCCCACTCATACGCCGGTAGCTGGCCGTTAGGATGCATGTACCACTCACGCGTGAGCAGCACGAGCTGTTCCTTGGCAAACGCTGCATCGACGACCGACAGCGCCACGCAGTGAAACGCCAGATCCCAGGCCGCGTACCACGGGTATTCCCACTTGTCGGGCATCGACAAGATCTGGCTGTTGTTCAGGTGACGCCATTCCCAGTTG
Source organism: Polyangia bacterium (assembly GCA_041908565.1). Taxonomy (GTDB): domain Bacteria; phylum Myxococcota_A; class Polyangia; order Palsa-1104; family JAEUJZ01; genus JAEUJZ01. The sequence goes on from JAYRFD010000659.1 coordinate 1,922, forward strand.
CGGCCGCGCCGTCGGTCCGCGGGAGGCTTGGGATGCCCAGGATCGCCGTCGATCCAGCGCGCGACATCGTAGCCGTAGTACTGCTTGCTCCAGATCATGCCGGCCAGCGCTTGACGCTGCACGCTGCGCGCGTCTTCGCTTTCGATCTCTTTCTGTAGCTCGGCATAAAACAGGTCCGCTTCGCGCAGCCGTTCGGCGAACAAGGCGTCGAAGTCGGCGAACTGCGCATCGCCGCTGCGCCCGCTGGGACGACACAGGCGCACGCGCAGGCTGACGCTGCCGCCCGACGGCACGACGAAACGATACAGCCCCGCCGCCTTGGTGCCCATGCGCGAGGGCTTAATCGCATGGCGGTTGCCGGCGATCACATAGTCGTGAAAGCCGTCTTTGAAATACCCCGAAGCCTGCTTGATGCCGTACAGCCGTCGCGGGTTGCTGTCGTTGTCGCAGAAGATCAGCTCCGGCGGAACAGCCGGCCTGCTGCCGTCGCCGGTGTCGCCAGGCGCAAAGAAGATGCGGTGTTC
>JAYRFD010000660.1:0-23074 GCA_041908565.1 Polyangia bacterium
ATGCTGCAGCCCGGCGGGCAGCTGGCGATTCGTGCCGCCGAGAGCATCTATCGCGGCATCGGCGAGCGCCTGCGTCGCAGCGGCTGCGATCCGCTTGTGGGCAGGGCCCGCGTGTCGGGGCTTGGCAAGCTGGGTCGAATGATGGTGGCTTGGCTGATCGGGCTGCTACCGAGCGCGCGACAGATTCCCGCGCAGCAGACGCAAGGTCCCGCCGACGAGCTTCTGTTGCGACTGTGTCGCAGCGCCGGTGTCGATCTGGGCCCGCTGTGACTATTCCGTGAACTGCGAAAGGACGTTCGAGGGCGGCCAGCTCTGCTGCGACATGGACACGATGCGCATGCTGCGGAACAAGGCCATCGCTTGCGGAGCGTACTTGCGGCCCGCCTTTTCCGTGTACCACATGAAGACAGCGACGGCGGCGCGCGCGGTCACTTCGCCGTCTTGCGGGACAAAGACAGTCACCAGCTGACCGGCGGCGATCTTGGGTTCGCCGTGCCAGCCGACGATGCGCACCAGAAACAGGCGGCCATGGATCGACTGCAGCTGTTCCGGGGGCGATCGACGCACGACGCGGAACAGCGGCTGCTGCGACAGGACCTCATCGACCAGCGCCTCGGGTGGCAGGATCTTGCTGGGCTGGTAGTACAGCGGTCGCGTGCCGACGATCAGGCAGGCGTCGAGCTCTCCGGGCGGAACCACGCGGGCGGCGCCGCTGTCGTCATTATCCCCGCTCGTACACGTCCATCCCGACGGACAGTCGAACGCAACATTCAGGCCCATGTCCATGGCTCCCTATCGCTTCGGCGGCGCTTTGCGACTATTGCCGACGAATCTTGTAGATGTCTTTGACCCCCTGGCCCAGCCAGGTCATGTTTCGTTGCGCGTGCTGGCCCGCTTCGGCCAGCTGATTGCTGAGGCCACTGCCCAGCGAGTTGGCCAGGTTGCCGACGGCAGCCATGGCTGAGTTGACCGAGTCTGTCTGGGCCATGCCGCGAACGCCGCCTCCGGCGCTGCCAACCGCGCTCTTGGTGCCAACCAAGTTGCCGCCAGCGACGGAGTTTCGACTGAGGTCCAGGTTGTAACGCTGCGCATCGCTGGACTGCGGATCGTTGTGCATGGGACTGCGCAACAAGCTCATCAGGCCCGTCGGAGAATCGACCGGATCGAGACCTGGCATGCCTTGGCGGGCCATGCCAATCAGCGTCGCGGTGGCCAAAAGACCTTCGTGGGGACCGGCTCCCTGTTCTGATGCGCCGGTCTTCTGTTTCAGCGCTTGCATGCCGGGCATGCCGGCCAAATCGCCCTGCTGCGCGTCGTCTTCGTCGTGATGGGCAAAGCCAGGATGCAGCCCTTCGTCGAGCTGCTCTGGCGGATTTTCGGCAAATTCAATGTCAGACATCGTGGACTCCCAGGTGCTGCGTTCGGGAGGCAGACAAAACAAAGGAACTGCGTAGCCAGTGTATCACGCTCCGACGGGATCAGTCGACGGCGGGATCTGTTGACGGCGGGATCAGTCAATCAGGTGGGGGAACAGCACGCCGGGCAGGTAGACATCTTCGGCTGGGCGCTGCGGCGGCGTCGGCAGGGCCTCTGCGGGATCGGGATCGTCGGCGACTGCCGGTTCTGCTGCGGTCGGGCTGTCTTCGTCAGTTGGCGGAGCGGCGGTCGCTGCGTCGACCCCTTCGGCAGTGTCGGCGGCTTCGGTGGCTTCGTCGCTGGGGACCGCCAGTGAGGTCGCCGAAAGAGTGCGCAGATCCAGGGCTGAAAAGGCCGCTTCTGCCTGCGATGGGTCGCCGGTTGAAAAGGTGCCAAGGTCGGGCTCTGTCGGCTCTGCGGTGGTGGGGGGGCCCAGGCTGTCGTCGATGTTCAGCGTGGCATCCAGCGTGTATTCGACGGGCTCGGTGGCTGGGATCGGCGCATCAGGTGGGCTGTCTTCCGGTTGGGCGGGTGCGACCGGGATGGGGCGGGTGCGACGCAGGCGCGCTTGTGACAGCAGTTCAGCCAGCTGTTCCCGTCGCTGAGCCAGGCGCGAGGGATCGCAGTCGACCCAGACCAGCATGAACGCGGCATGGCCAACATCCATCACGGCATAGATGCGTGCGCTGACGATGCCGGTCTCGCGACTTTTTCCCTCGGTCTCAAGCAGCGTGACTTCCCAGGGACCCAGTCGGGCCGAAAAGAACTGCGTCTCGTGACTGCGTTCGTAGTCTGGTTCGCTGTCCAGGGCCGCTTGCAAAAGCTGCGTGGGCGATCGCAGAAGCGGCAGCAGCGGAGACAGCAAAAGGGCACTGGGTGCGGCAGCGTCTTCCCGATCATCGGCCCCCTTGGGCGGCCAGAGGATCGTTCCAAACGGCGTCGCGGCCAGCGCTTGCAGCAGCGGCCCCGCCCCGACCGGCTCGATGGGCGCGGGCGCGCCACCGATTGGAGCCTGCGTCCAGCCCGCGGGCAGTCGCAGGTCAAGAAACATCGACGTTCCTCTTCCGCCCTACTTGAGTGTGTGCAGCAGCGTGCCTAGATCGCCACCGACCCAGACATCCGCTGCGCTGGGTCCCCAGACCGCGCGCAGAGGGTTGCTGGTGAGGCTGCTTTGACGTGTCCAGTCGGTGCCGTTCCAGCGCAGGACTGTGCCCTTGTCTCCGACGGCCCAGACATCGCGGTCGCTGAAACCAAAGACACCGACCATGTTGTCCGAAGTGTTGCTGGGCGACTGTGCCCAGCTGACCCCGTTGTAGTGCGCGATAAAGCCGCCATTGCCGACGGACCAGATGTCGTTGTCGCGCGTACCCCACAGCCGGACAACCGATCCAGGCAGGGTGCGCACGGGAAACGTCGTGGTGGCGGGCAGGACGTTGACAACGATGGTGCCTCCGCCGACCCAGAAGCTGTCGGCCGATGCGCCCCAGATGGTGGTGAAGGGCGGCAGCGTGCCGCTCATGAGCGAGATCTTGATGCTCCCTTCGGCCGCTCCAATGAAGCGGATGAAGTGCTGGTCGGTGTTGACCAGGTTGGTTCCGACGATCCAGACGACTGCGGCGCTGTTGCCCCACACCGCCTGCAGGTCGCTGACCTGATCGTTGGCGAGCGCCTTGGTCACCCACTGCTTGCCGTCGTAACGCAGCACGGTGCGGTTGTTGCCGACTGCCCACAGATCATTGCTGGTGGCGCCCCAGATGGCGTTCAAGTCTTGGTTGGTGACGCTTGGAGACTGCGTCCAGGTCATGCCGTCGTAGTGCAGGATCATGCCGCCCGCACCGACGGCCCACACGTCTTTGCCGTTGAAGCCATAGATGGCGCGAATGGCCTGGCGGAAGTTGGTCGGCTTAGGCGTCCAAGCGGCAATCGGGGTGGTCTTGTAGTTGGTCAGAAGGCCGCCGTCGCCACCCGCCCAGACATCTGCGGCATCAGAGCCGCCCAGGCTGTACAGGTTGGTGGTGTCGCCGTCGCCGGTGACCATGGCGAAGCCGGCGCCCATGTCGCGCGCCCGTATGCCTCCTGCGCCGGCAACCCAATAGGTGCCGGCCTTGGCGAAGACCGCGTTCAGCTGGTTGGTGGTGCCGCTGGCGACGCTCATCCAGGTGTTGGGCGCGGTGCTGGTGATGATCGTGCCGCCGGTGCCCGCCGCGACCACCTTCGTGGCGTCGCCACCGATGCCCATCAGATCGGCCGCGCCCGCGTTGGTGTTCATCTCGCTGGCCCAGCTTGTGCCGTCGTATCGCACAACGGTGCCGGCGTTGGCCGCGGCATAGACGCGGTTCCGTGCAGAGCCCCAGATGGCATTGAGCCCATTGGTCGTTGAGCTATTGACGCTGGACCACGTGCTGGACGCGCGATCGAGCTTGAGCAGGGTGCCGCCTGCCCCGACGGCCCAGACTTCGTCGCTGGCGCTGTTGGCCCAGACACCGCGCAGGGCCTGTGTCGTGGTGCTGTTCATGGCCGAAAAGGCGCCGCCGGTCGAACGCAGGATCTTGCCGCTGTCTCCGACCGCAAAGACATCCTGTCCCGAGCTGGCCCAGACGCCGCGCAGGTGCTCGGTCGTCGTGCTGTCGACGGCCTGCCACGCGCTGCCGTTGTAGCGCATCAAGGCGCCGAAGTCGCCAACCGCCCAGATGTCGCTGGCGCTGGTGGCCCAGATACCGCGGACTGCATTTCCCTGTGGCTGCGGCGACGACCAGCAGAACAGCTTGGGACTGCAGGTCGGGACCATCTCGACGGGGCAGCGACGCGGCTGCAGGACGGTCAAGCGAGTGTTCAACGTCAGCTGGTATTCGGGGGCGTTCAAGGCGCGCGTCAGATCGCCTTCGGCGACGACACACTTGGCGCTGTCGAAGACCTGCATGTTCAGCGCCAAGCTGCCCGCCTTGCCGCTGGGCACGCGTACGCCGAAGCGGGTCAGACTGCTGCTGACTTCCAGCTGGTTGGTGGCCGCTTGACCTTCCAACGTGGCTTTCACCACCAGCTGGGTGGCGTCGGTGGGAACATTTTCGATCAGCACCAAGATGCTGAAGTTGTCGGGCGTTCCTCCGCAGCTACTGCCAAGCAGGCCAAGCAGCGCAAGCGGTACGAAGGACATCCGAGCCAAGGCACGCAAGGCCGAAGAATGCATAAGCTGCGGGCGCATGGTTCTCTCTCTAAGCTGTGACGGCTAGAACGTCGGCGAAAAGATTGGATCCGTCGGCAAGAAAGGCTCAGCCGGAGTGGCCCGATTGGCGACGGCGACTCCCACGCCGGCCGCGACGCCACCGACGACGACAACCCCGACGATCGTCCAGAACCACCACTTCTTGTAGACCGGCGTGGACGCGGAATCCGTCGCTGGTCCGCCCGTCAAGGCAGCGGCCGGCAGCGGCTGCGTCGATCCTGGCGATGTGGCCGTCGAGGACTTGCCTGGATCGCTTCCCGGGGCTGGCTCAACTGTGCCGGTGGTCGGCGTCGTCGGCTGGGTTTGGTTCGGCTGCGGCTCTGGGCTGGATGTATCCAGCAGTGCCTTCGCTTGCTCGATGTACTTGTTGACTTTGTCGAGGGTGGCCGCGTCGATGTTCAGCTCGGCCTTCTTGTAGCGTTCGTAATAGTTGATGGCTTCTTGCGCACGGCCCAGGCGCTGCAGCGTGCGGCCAATGTTCAGAAGCAGCCAAGGCATCTGCCGTCGACCGTACGCGGACTGAAAGCCATCCAAGGCTTCGACGTACTTGCCTTCGTCGTACAGCTTGAGCGCCTTGTAATAGGAATCGCGGCAGACCGTGTCTTTCAGACAGCCATCCTGCTTGCTCTGCGCCCAGCCCGTCGACAGCGGAGCCAAAAGCAGCAACAGCACAAAGAGAGGCTTAGTCCACGATGCGCGGCTGCTCATCTTTGCCACCTGTGGGTGATTTGTTGGGCCCGGTGCCCGGCTTGCCCGTCGCTGTGCTGCCCGTCTTGGGCAGGCGGCCGGTGCCAGGCAGGCGAGGACCGCGCTTGGGCAGCGCTTCGAGTAGCTCGCTGATTTTTTGGTCGGTGGTGCGATCGAGCTGCAGTCGTTTTTCGCCGTAGCCAGCCAGGCGCAGCTTCACTTCAAGCTGCCCTTCCCCGGCTACTTCGTCGCCCGTCCACGGCGTTGTGCCCAGCACTTGATCGTCGCTGGCTCGCACGACTTGGGCCCCAGGTGGGCTGGATGTGACGGTCCAGTGAACCCGACGCGGCGGCGCTTGTTCTTTGGCCGCCACCACGCCGACCGAGGCATCCGGTGTGGATGCAATCGGCTTGATCGGCGGCGCTGGCGCCTGCAAGCTGCGCCAAAGTCCGATGCCAATGGCAGCCGCCGAAAGAAGTGCAAAGGCCCCTGCCACCACGCGACGACGGCCTTGGCCGGCTTTGTCTTCCGCTTGCCCCGTCGACAGGCCCATGGTCGATGGCGGGGCCGATGGGGTGCCCGGCGGCGTCAGGTGCGGCTGCGATCCGCTGGGCGTCGACATGGCAGCCATCATGGCTGGCGTCAGCTTGATCGCCTGCAGCACCGACGTCGGATGGCGCACCGCCACTTGGTCCAGGGCCGTCTGCACTTCGGCCATGGTCGGGCGTTCTTCTTTTTTCTTCGCCAGCAGTCGATGGACCAGCGTCGTCAGCTCTTCCGGCACATGCGGGGCAAGCTGACGCAGCGGCGGCGGCGTTTCGTAGATGTGCATCGCCAGCACTTCGCCCGAGCCACCCGAAAACGGCGGTCGCCCGCACAGCATTTCGTACAACATGACGCCCAGCGAATAGACGTCGGCTTTGCCGTCGATGGCCACCCCGCCGCGACACTGCTCAGGCGCCATGTAGCGTGGCGTGCCCATGACGACGTCGGTCGCCGTCTTGGGAGCCTGCTCGCCTTTGCCGTCGTTTTCCGGATGCGCCACCTTGGCGATGCCAAAGTCCAAGAGCTTGATGCGCTCGCGTCCCGGCATGTCAGCGTCGGGATCGGGCACCAGCATGACGTTGTCGGGCTTCAGGTCGCGATGGAAGATGTTCTTTTCGTGCGCCGCCGTCAGAGCAGAAGCGATCTGGCGGGCCATGCGCACGATGTCAGGCAGGCCCAGTCCGCCGGGCCTCTTGATGCGCTGGTTTAGCGTCTCGCCCTTTAGGAACTCCATCACCAGATAGGCCGTTCCGTCGGGCAGCTGACCATAGTCCGAGATCTGCACCACACCCGGATGGTCGACGAGGTTCACCGCCCGCGCTTCGTTCAAAAAGCGTGCAGCGATCGACGGCTCGGCGGCGTACTTGGGGTGCAGGATCTTGACGGCGACTCGACGGCCGATTGGCTCCTGCTGCGCCTCAAATACGGCACCCATGCCGCCTTCGCCAATCTTTCGGACGATCTTATAGGGACCTATCCGCTCGTGGGTCACGATAAGGCTCTTGCCAGCACTATACCATCGCGACCAGGCCCCTGTCTCGGGTGAGATCGCATGGATCGCAGCGGGCCAAGTGCCCGACTGTTCTGCCGGTTTTGGGCATGCATGGGGGCCGTGGCGCGCGGGCCGACAAGCTGCCCCCTGCGCCCTACCGCGCGTGACAGCAGATCACCCGGTTCACAGCGGCCGGATCCACCCGCCTGGCTGACCCCCCGACGTCCTGTCGTCCCGTCGTCCAGGTTATTGTTCATAAACCGTGATCAGTTGATCGCTATCATAGATAGATTGTGGCGAAATAATCGGCTCATTTACAGGAATTTCCGCTATTTTCCCATATCGACTTTTGATGAGTTTCTGAACGACCGGCTTGTCTAAATGTAGATCGGATGGTTTCTGTAATTTCCCAACTTCTAAGCCGGTAATGTCTTTGTATAATTTCCAAACAAGCTCTGAACAATAAATTCGATTGTCGTCCCAGCGAAAGTAAAGATCGTAGTTCTTGCCGACGTAGGTTAGGCCGCGTTCTCGTAGCTTTTGCAGGACTTGCGGCGTCAGGACGGCCTGATGATCGCGCAGCCGCTTGATGACAAAGTGCCCGCCGCCCCGACGCACAAACTCTTCGACCGGCGTAATCTTGACGGGCTGCACGGCTTCCAGCACGGCCAGGCCGCCTTTGTGGTGAATCAGAATGGCGGTGTGGTTAAAACGTGAATTTGTTGCGATACGAATGGCTTCCGATTGGCTGCTATGCGACTGATGAAAAATGATATCGCCTTCTTGTAATGGCAGAGAATTCACGTGAATGTTGGATCCTGCCGTCTGCTTGGACGCAGGTTTTTTCGTAAGCCAAGCAAATCCCCATGCATGTCGTTCGTGCTGCGCAAGCGGCAGGGCCAGCGCAAGCAGCAGGGCAGGGAACAGCGGACGGTGGCGTCGATTTGTGCACGTGGGCATGGGGGCGGCTCCTGGATGCGCTCGCTTGGAATCGGGCCTGCCTCGACATCGGTTCAAAGGCGGCGGGCGCTGGCTGCGACACGCACACCCAAGGATACAGCCCGCAAGCTCGACGAACGAAGCGCAGGTCGCTGTCGGCGGATGTTCCCCAGGGGGCACTGACACAACGCAGCGACGGCTCGGATCGTCGCGTTGGTCGTCGCGTCGGGCGCCGCGTCGGGCGTCGCGTCGGGCGTCGCGTTGGTCGTCGCGTCGGTCGTCGCGTCGGGCGTCGCCTCGGGCGTCGCGTCGGGCGTCGCATCGGGCGTCGCGTCGGGCGTCGCGTCGGGCGTCGCGTCGGGCGTCACATCGGGCCGGGCTGTGAAGTGAGCGCGGGACAGCTTGCGCCGCGAAGGGCCCGGTTGCGTCTGGGTTCGGCGGCATCTTTGCGCTTGGCAGCGGGTGGATCGCCCCTTTAGGATGTTCCCGTGATTCGACGAAAACCCCTCCCGCCGTCTGGTCGCCCCACGTCGTCGCGTCGTGCGTCGGCTTCCTCTGCTGGTTCGTCCAGCGCGGATCGTTCTGCATCCAGCAAGGCCGCGACCGTTGAGTCGCCGCAGCGTCGCAAGTTTTTGGACATGCACCGCCGCGAGCTACGCGAACGGGCGGCCCTCTTGCGTCGGCTGGGCTACAAGCAGGCTGAAGTCGAGGCCCGCCTGTCCTGCTACGAAGCGTGGGAGTACGAGCCGTTTCATGCGTCTCCGCTTTCGTCTGAGGTGGCTGGGATCGTCGCGGAAGTGTTCGCTCCGACGCAGCCGCGTCAGTACACCCTGTCGCCCGAATAACGCGACAGCGCGCGGGGCTTGGCTGGTCCTGGCATCGTCGCTGAAGCCCGCAAAACGGCGCAGCGTCGATGCAGACAAGAAGTAAGTTCGTGGCACGAAAGAGCACAGAGGGTTCGGATGGCAAGGGGCAGAAGCGCTCGTCGCAGGGCGGCTCTGTCGACAGCGATCGCGCAGGCCAGGCGGTTGCGGGTTCGCCCTCTCCATCGTCGCGCAGCTTGCGCCCCGATGCGGCTTCCGCGATCCCGCGCGAGATCCTGGCCCCCGTCGAGCTATGTGCCGTCGATGGCCGCCTAAGCTCGCTGGCCCGCGGCTTTTCGAAGCAGCCGTATGTGCGCGCCGATCTGACCGCTGCACTGGGACGTCGCAAGCGCTGGAACTTCGTCTTTATCAGCCACCCCGACGTGCTGGTGGCGTTGGCGTTGTCGAGCGCCGACTACGCCGGCTTGGCCTTTCTGTGGCTGTACGACATCAAGGCCGAGCGCTTTTCCGACTTCGAGCAGATGTCGCCCTTCGCTCGCGGTATCCGTCTGGGCGGCACCCTGGATGACGAGGCCGAGTTCCGCCACAAGCGCATCCATGCCCGCTGGCAGCGTCGCGGCGTCGACATCGAAGTGACCGCGACCATCCCCGACCTGGGGGGCTCTCCGGTTTCGCTGCAGCTGCGCTTTCCGCTGTCTGCCGACGACGAACACCTGTACCTGGTCGTCCCGTGGAGCGACACCGTCTTCAACTACACCGCCAAGCTGGCCGCCATCCCCGCCAGTGGCGAGCTTTCCATCGGTAGCCAGCGCTATGTTTTTTCTCCCGACACGACGACGGCCAGCGTGGACTTCACCCGTGGTGTTTGGCCGTACCGCATCGCGTGGAACTGGGCCTGCGGCAGCGGCTTGATCGCCGACACACGACCTGGCAAGTCAGGACTGCGGCGCATCGGCATGAACTTCGGCGCCGGCTGGACCGATGGCACCGGCGTCTTGGAAAACGCTCTGTACGTCGACGGCAAGGTCTATCCTCTGTGGGAGCCGGTCGCCTTCACGTTTGACGCCGCGAACCTGCGGGCCCCGTGGCGGCTACGGACCACCGAATCGGATCGCGTGTCGCTGACCTTCACGCCGATCTACAGCCGACGGCAGGACACCAACTATTTCATCATCCGCATGATGTTGGATCAGGTGATGGGCCACTTTTCGGGGCACATCGCCGTCGATCGAGCCGACGGTGAGCGCGAGGTCATCCTGCTGGATCAGCTGCCGGGCATCGCCGAAGACCACTTCGCGCGCTGGTAGCCGCACCGACGGGGCTATCGCCCTGGAGGATCGCGTGGAATCGCGCGCGGGCGGCCGGTGTCGGGGTCGCGACGGTCAAGCTCGGGCCGGCTGGTCGGCGCTTGGCGCCCGTCGAGAGCTGGCCGATTGCCAAGACCATTCCCGCGGCTTGCTGGGTCTTTGTCGGCTGGACTGCCAGGCCCTGCATTGGGCCCAGCGGGCGCTTTTTCAGCGGAGGGTGCGCGTCGCGGCGCATCCTGCGGGGACGCTCCAGGTCCGACGCGAACATCGGTCGCACCCGGTCGATCTTGTCGCAGGCTGCGACGCATTTCTTGGATCTCTTGTCGCAGGGCGCGCACGTTTTCACGCCCTTCAGACGTCGAACGACCGGGCAGCGGCAGTCGAGGAATCTGCGTCGGATCGCTGACCACAGTCACACTGGTATAGGTGCGCACCTGCGGCTTCTTGTCGACGGACTTTGATTCGGGCCGGTCGGGCGCTTGGCTGTCACGGCCTGCCTGTGGAGCGGTGTTTTTGCCGTCGCTGCCTGCCTGCGGCGCTGCGCTTTTGCCGTCACCGCTGCTGGTGGCTGTCGCCTGCGCGTGTACCGGGCCGGAAAGTGACAGCGCGATCAGCGATGCGCCCAGGCCCAAGGTCCATGCTGTACGGGATGGCCGCGTCATGACCGCACCACTTCAAGCAGGATGTCGTGCTTGACATCGACCCCTTCGCCGCGGGCATGCGCCGTGACGCGATAGCGACCGGGCTTGCTGCCGCGCACGGCCAAGGGAATCGGGTTCGATCCCGACGACAGCGAGCCGCGCCACACCAGCCGTTTTTCCGGTACGGGCTCGGCGCCATCGATGAAGAAAAGCTCGCTGGGCAGCGTGACTTCAAACTCAACATCGGGCACTTCGACATCGGCCACGAAGTCAAAGCGCAGGACGGCCGTTCGCTGGGCCGGCACGCGGAACGATGCTGCGACTTCCTGTTCGGGGCTGGTCGCCGTCGACGCAGACGAACCGACGGAGGTACCGCTGCTGTTGGATGCAGTCACGCTGTGGCCGCGGTCGCGCAGGACCACAGGCAAAAGAACCAGCGCACCCAGTGCCACGCCGGCCAGAAGCAGACGGGGCGCGCTGTCCATGCGCAAGCGTTCGGCAAACTGCCACAGGCGAGCCCGCAAGGTCAGCGCGGGCGGTGGCGTCGCTGCCAAGCGGCGATGCAGCGATGCCTGGAACTGCGCGGGCAGCGGCTCGCTGACCCCGATCTGGCGCAGCAAGCGCAGGGTCTGTTGCAGCTCGTTCAGGCGATTCGCGCACGCCGTGCAAGCCGCAACGTGTTGTTGGCATGCCGCTGCCTGCGAACGGTCCAGATCGCCGCCGGCCAAGGCAGGAAGCAGCTTCTGAATCGCTTCGCACTTCATGTTCTGTCCTTTTTTGTCGACGGGGATCGCAGGCTGCTGTGGGCCAGCAGGACTTCGCGCAGCGCATCGCGTCCGCGATTCAAGCGCGACTTTACCGTGCCGACCGGCGTTCCGACGATGACCGCAACCTCTTCGTAGCTTAGCCCTTGCATGTCGGCGAGCACGACGACGGTGCGATAGACCTCGGGCACTTGGTTTAGCGCCGCCCACAGAGCCTGGCGTTGTTCATCGGCCAGCAGGCGATCTTCGGGGCCGTGTGCGCTTTGCCGGCTGCCATCGGATGTGGTCAGCTCGGCCTCGCTGGTGCCTTCAATGGGCTGTTGCCGACGGCGCTCGCGGTGCTGGCGGCTGCGATAGTGATCGAGCGCGACGGTCTTCACGACGCGGAACATCCAGGTCAGCAAAGACGACTGAAAGCGGAAGCCGTGCAGCGATCGATACACTTTGATCAGCGCTTCCTGCGCCAGATCCGCCGCTTCGTTGGGGTCGCTGCTGTAGGCGCGAGCGAAGCCGTAGATCTTCCCCTGGTACGCACTGATCAGGCGCTCGAAGGCGGCGGCGTCGCCTTGCTGGGCCTGTGCGATCAGGCGAGCGGTCTCGGGCCCGTGCAGCACATCGTCGCTGGCTGCAGCGATCGGCGGCGCATCCGCGTCTGCATCAGCAGGCGTCGGATAGCGGACGGCGGGCCGGCCTGGGCTGCCCTTTATCGGCATGGCCCCCGCATGTGGCAGTGCGTTGGAGTCATCCACAAACATGGCTTCGGACGGTCAGACGAAGCGCGCACGCGCAGGGTTCCCGGCTTCGTTTGCATGTCTGCCCACAGCACCGCCATCGGCATGCCCCGTCCTTGTTGTGTGTGCGGTCAGCCCGAGTGCCGACGGCGTTTTCCTGGCGAGCCCGCGCTGAGTCCGGCCCGCGGCTTGTCGCTGGCTCGCCGTTCGGGACGGCTGACCTGGGCATTTTCCAGACGATCGCCGCTTTGCGGCAGGACGTCGTTGGCCGGTCCGCCGTTGCGTTTCACGCCGCGGAAGTACGCTGGCAGGCTGGTGGAATAGGTGATCAGCGGCCCATCCGTCAGCTGAAAGTGCAGGTGCGGCGCCGTCGAGTTTCCCGAGTTGCCGCACTTGGCCAGCACCTGGCCACGCTGCACGCGATCGCCGGGTCGCACGCGCACCGATCCCATCATCAAGTGGCTTAGGTACGCGAACTCGCCATTGTCAAAGGACAGCACGACGGTATTGCCCAGGCGGTAATAGACATCGACCTGACCCGGCGTGTTGTCCGGGATGCCGTCGACCGCTTGCACGACGATGCCGTCGGCCGGCGCCAGGATGTCTTGCCCGAACGAAAAGTAATCGGTGTTCGCCTTGCCTGGGGGACGGCTGCTCTTGCGCTTGCCCGGTTCGCCTTCGTCCGTGATGAAGAAGTCGATGGCAAAGCGCTGGTTGGCGTTCAGGTAGTGGCCGTTGCCCGGGCCCAGCGTCGCGTTGCTGGCCGTCCACACACCGGCAAATGGCAGCGACAAGACGGTGCGCGACTTGTAGGCATCGTTGCGGTCATAGCGCTGCCGCATGGCGGGGACGATCTCGCTGCCCACCGCCGCGCCCGAGACATGTCCCCAATAGTCCAGCGAGATGCGCAGTGGCAGCTCTGCCCCGTCGGGAAAGCGAGCTGTGAAGAAGAACGTGGTCAGCTCGGCCCCGATGTTCATGGTGATGCTCTGCTCGATGGCCGTCGGACCACCGTGCGCATCCAAGAAGCTGCTGGCGGCGCCGCGCAGGCTGGCCCAGTTGGGCCGTCGCCCGCCGGCTTCTTCGTGCATTAGGAAGGCTTCATCGAAGCGTCGCGATAGCAAAAGCTGGGCATACCGTCGAGCCACCCCTTGCAGCGGATTCTGATGCTCAAGCAGCTGTTCGCTGGCCGGGCCGCTGGGCTTGGTGGGCTTGCCGCGGATAGGCTTGGTCCGTCGAGCCAGTGCCGGCAGCGGCGGCGCTGGCGGCTCGATCATCGGGGGCAAGGGCAAGACGGGTCCCCCAGCACCCAAACCACCGTCTGAAGGGCGATCTCCACCATCGCTGCGTGATGGGCTACTGCCCGCATCGACCGTCGACGTCCCGGCATCGCGGACCGCGCTGGCGTCACGGGCCGAACCAGCATCCACCGTCGTTCCGGCATCGCTTCCTGCATGCGCCGATACCACCAGACCACCGGCCAGGCACAAGGCCAGCGCCGACCCCAAGAGCCCCCGTGGCCCTGGATTTCCCGCCGGCGAGCCCCCCATCCTGGCCCCGTGTGGCGTCTGCGGATTCCGCATGCTGGGCCATCATCGCATCGTCATCTATAGACAGCAACCTTGCTTGTCAGGGCGCGGCGCCTGCCTGTCCTATCGACCGCCCACCGAGCCTGCATGCTTGCGAGCGTCGGCGGAACGTCGGCTCATTTCACTGCGATTCCGCGGACTTGCAGACGGACCGCCAAGGGCCCCGGCGAATCGCGGATACTTGGAAGACGCGCATGACGCAGGTTTCCCAGAAGCAGATGGTCGGACGCGTCCTCGCCGGGCGGTATCACATCGAGGGCGTCCTTGGCCGCGGTGCCATGGGATCGGTCTATCGCGCCCGCGATACGCAGACCAACCGCGTGTGTGCCATCAAGCTGATGGCGCAGTTCGCGTCGCTGGACGAGAGCGCTTACCTGCGCTTCATCCAAGAGGCGCAGATCGTCGCTCAGCTATATCACCCAAACATCGTGCAGGTGTACGGGTTCGATCGCGACGAAGACGGCACACCGATCTTGGCGATGGAGCTACTGGAAGGCGACGATCTGCACACGCTGCTGTACGACCAGCCGCGCATGCCGCTTGAGCGTACGCTGGAGATCTTGCGCGGCGTTGGGCAGGCCTTGCACGCCGCGCACAGCGTCGGGGTCCTGCACCGCGACATCAAGCCGAAGAACATCTTTGTCGCCAAGCAGAAGAACAGCCGCGGCGATGTTCACGAAGTGGTCAAGGTCGTCGACTTTGGTCTGTCTAAGGTCCTCGGCAGCCAAAGCGCGAACGAGACCGCACCCGGCATCATCCTGGGCACGGCAGAGTACATCTCGCCGGAAGGGACGCTGGGGGTTCCCGAGCTTCTTGACTTTCGCGCCGACCAGTGGGCCTTGGGTGTCGTCGCGTATCGCCTGCTTTCGGGGCGTCTGCCGTTTGAAGGCAACGATCCGCTGTCGCTGCTTTTGGCCATTCGCAAGACCACTCCCAAGCCCCTGCGCGAGCTAGTCACCGACGTGCCCGAGCACGTGCTGGCCGCCATCGAGCGGGCCATGGCCAAGAACAAAGAAGAGCGCTTCGACACCGTGCAGGACTTTCTGCGCGCGATCGATGGCCTGCCGACGATTGGCCAGGTGCTCAGCCGGTCGTCCGATGGGGTGCCGGCGCTGACCGGCATGGACTTTTCGCGGCGAAGTGGGCTGGGTTCGTCGATGTCGGGCTCGCTGCGCCTGCAGCAAGGCAGCTTGGGCGGCGGTGGAGCCTCGGGGCGACACTGCCTTTCGGCTGCGCCTTCCAGTCGATCGGCTTCAGGCTCTGGCGAACAGCCAGCCAGCGGGCGATCGGGTCGGCATAGCAGCCACACACCGACGCCACAGCGAGCCGGAAACAGCGATCGCATCGCACCGGTTGCCGCGGCCATGACCGCCGATGCGCTGCCGTCGGTGCCGCAGCGATCGCTGTTTCGCACCTTAGAGCCCGGCAGCGAGTATTCGGTGCACGTCACCGGCCACTTGGTGGGCAACAGCGGGGCCAGCACCGATGCACAGCGTCGTCCTTCCGCGGGACGGCAGCTTTGGGTGTTTTTCGCCGTGCCGGCGATTGCGCTGTCGACGGCAGGCTTGTTGTGGCTGGGTCAGACACGCCTCTCTGATCGGCGGCATGGTGGGGCGGCTCGACCGGCCCCAGCGACGGCAGTGCCATCGGTGGCTGCGCCGGGTGCTATTCCTGGGAACGCGCCTGCTCCGTCGCCTGCCGTCGGTGTTTCTGCTGGATCAGAAGGGGCGGTGGCAGGACCTGCGCTGGCGCCCCCTGCGACCACGTCGCTGCCAGTTCCCGCGACGGGGCCTGCCGATCTGGCGCCCGCGACCGGAAGCCCAGATCCGCAGGCGACAGCAGGAGTCGGAACGACTGCTCCTGCGATGGCGCCCGTTCCCGCTGGTTCGTCGACCTCCCCGGCGCCTGCTCTGTCGCCTGGTCCGGCAAGCGCTCCGGGGCCTGGACCTGTTCGTCCTGGAGGATCGCCCATCGGAGCCAAAGGGATCCAACGGCCCGCGTGGCCGGCTCGAACCTGGACGGCGCCGGCCGGCCGACCGGGCTGGAACGCGGCCCCTCGTCCGCCGGTTGGCGCGGGCGTTCGCCCCGGACCATCGGCAGCGACCCCTGCCCCGCAGGCGGCCCCGACCCCGGCCCCCGCGGCCCCAGCGTCTCCGTCGCCGCCGACCCCTGCCCTGGCGCCCGCCCCCGCTCCCCCTTCAGCCCCCGCTGCTCCGTCCGCCGATCCTCCCAGCCGGATCAATGTCGTCGACTGAGCCAGCGGGCTGTGGCCCGGTTCGCTCCAGCGCGTCCTCTCGAGGCCGGCATTCGGCACAGGGACAGCCATTGCTTGTCATGGCGGGGGTTTCTGACTACCCTCGCTAGACCGGAGACCTACATGGCCAAAGGCAACGACGACATTCGCGCGTTCTTGCGCAAGATGGGACTTCGCTTCGACGAGCCCCGCGAGGGAACGTGGGTAATTTCTGGGCTGGATGGCATCGACAAGCTGGTGATCACGCTGTCGGGCCCAGTCCTGGTGTTCCGCGTCAAAGTGATGGACATGCCGCGACAGCATCGTGAGGACCTGTTCCGCACGCTGCTGGAGCTAAACGCCAGCGAGATGATGCACGGCGCGTACGGCGTGGAAGGCGATGCCATCGTCATCTCGGATGCGCTGCAGGTGGAAAACCTGGACTTCAACGAGTTTGCGGCCAGCGTCGATGACATCACGCTTGCCGTCGCATCGCATCACAGTCGCCTGACAAAGTTTCAAGACCGAGATCGCGACAGCCGTCACTAACGTTTAAAGCGGATATTCGCTGCTCAGCGCAGCTTAGCCACATCACAAGGACACACTATGGGGCTGTTTTCTCGTCTAGGGGCGCTTTTGAAGTCGAACCTGAACGACTTGATCTCAAAGGCTGAAGACCCCGAGAAGATGCTCAACCAAGTCCTCGTCGACATGAAGACGCAGCTCGTCGAGGCAAAGAAGCAGGTCGCGGTCGCCATCGGCGACGAGAAGCGCCTGAAGAAGCAGTGGGACGAGCAGGTCAATCAGGCCAAGGAATGGGAACGCAAGGCCATGCTCGCGGTGCAGGCCAACGACGATGAGCTGGCCAAAGACGCGCTGATGCGCGCCAAAGAGCACGAAGAGCTGTGCAACCAGTTCGAAGGCCAGTGGGTGCATCAGAAGGACGCCGTCGAAAAGCTGAAGTCGCAGCTGCGCGTGCTGAACAACAAGATCGAGGAAGCCAAGCGCAAGCGGAACATCCTGATCGCGCGGCAGAAGCGGGCGGAAGCACAGAAGGCGATCCAGACGACCATGGCTGGCCTGTCGGATACGTCGGCGTTCGACACCTTTGATCGCATGGCTGAAAAGATCGAGGCCATCGAAGCCGAAGCCGAAGCCAGCAGCGAGCTGGCGGGCGAGCTTCAAGGCGACACGCTGACGCAGCGCTTCCGCGCGCTGGAAGCGAAGAAGACGCCGGCCGACCTTGCGCTGAGCGAGCTCAAAAAGAAGATGGGTCTGCTGGCAGCCGGCTCGCCGGGGACGCCCAAGGCACTGCCGGCCGGTAGCGTCAGCGACGCCAAGGACGACAAGAAAGCGGACGGCTCGGCGGGTGCCAGCGATGCCGCCCCGCCAAGCCCGCCTTCTGGATCGCTGCCATCGGGCGGCGACAAGACCTAAGAACTTCCTTTGTCTAGCTCCGACGCCTCGTCCAGTCCATCCAGCCAACCGGTCACAGGCCCAGCGCCCATGCGAGCGCTGGGCGTCGTCTACCTGACCGTCTTTTTAGACCTGCTGGGCTTCGGCATCATCCTTCCGCAGCTACCGTTTTATGCCCTGAAGTTCGGCGCCAGTGGAGCGTGGGTCGGGGTCTTGCTGGCGGCGTTTTCGCTGGCTCAGCTGTTCGGGGCCGCTCTGTTGGGTCGCCTGTCGGATCGCTATGGGCGACGGCCGGTGATGCTGATCAGCTTGGTCGGATCGTGCCTGGCCTTCATCGGTGCGGGTCTGGCGCAGAGCCTGTGGCAGCTGATCGCCAGCCGAGCCCTGGCTGGACTGTTTGGCGGCAGCATTGCGACCGCGCAGGCCTATGTCGCCGACGTGACGCAGCCCAAAGAGCGCGCCAAGTACATGGGTCTGATCGGCGCCTCGATCGGCATGGGCTTTGTCTTGGGGCCGTTCGTCGGGGCCGAGATGTCGCGCTTCGGCTTCGCGGCCGCATCGTTTTTGGCGGCTGGTCTTTCGTTGGTGGATCTGCTGCTGGCCGTTGCGTTCTTGAAGGAACCGCAGAGCCATCACGCGCAGTCTGGTCTGGACCCGGCGTCGGATCGGCGTCAGCGCCGTCAGCGGCTGTCGCTGGTGCAGGCCTTGGGTCAGCCGGTGGTGGGGCGCCTGCTGCTGGCCAGCTTCGTGACCTCGTTTGCCTTCGTCGGGATGGAGGCCACCTTCGCCCTGCTGGGCAAGCAGCGCTTCGATCTGGGGCCGGCCACCATGGGTCGGTTCTTCGCCGGCATCGGCATCGTGCTGGCCATCGTGCAGGGAGGCGTCGTCGGGCGCCTGGTCTCGCGCTTTGGCGAGCGACGCGTGGCTCTGCTGGGGGCGCTGATCCTGACCGTGGCGCTGATCGCCATCCCGTGGTCGCCGAAGCTGATCTGTTTGGCGGGCGTGATGCTGCTGATGGCGGCTGGGCAGGGGCTGCTTTTGCCCAGCACATCGACGCTGATTTCTCGTCGAACACCGGCTTCGATGCAGGGCGGCATCCTGGGGGTCAATCAGTCGCTATCGGCCGGCGCGCGAGCCGTGGGGCCGGTGATTGCGGGCGCCCTGTTTGACGTCGATTTCCACCTGCCCTATGTCGTCAGCGCGGTCCTGGCCTTGAGCGTAGCGGTCGCGCTGGGCACGCTTTCCGACCGCGATCCCGGCGCCAGCGAATAAGTCGGCTGGGTCCTTGCTGCGTCGCGTGGCGGGCCGTCTGACTTGCTGCGTTCATTCGCCGCGCAGGCGGTGGCGTTTCGGGTAGAGTGTGGCCTCTTTCGAGCGGGCAATGCGCATCGGCGTGGACTTTGGCCTGACGAATCTGCGGGCCGCATATATCGACCAAGGCAAGCCAGTTCTCGTCGAGTCTTTGACGGGGCGACGGGCGCTGCCTGCCGTGGTGGGCATCGATCGCAGCGGTCGCTTGCACGTCGGAGAAAGCGCCAAGAACCAGCTCTTGTTGGAACCGGATCGCGCCGTGGCCCGTCTGCGTCGCCTGCTGGGCACCAGTCAGCGCGTGCTGCTGGGCGGGCAGAGCTTTTCGCCGCAAGAGCTAGCCGCTGTGCTGTTGGCGCAGCTTCGCGAGATGACCGAGACGCGCTGCGGCACCCCCGTCAATGCGATCACGCTGGCCGTGCCCTGCGAGTTCACGCCGGAGCAGCGCGCCGCCGCCCGCGATGCCGCGGTGCTGGCTGGCTTTCGACAGATTCGGCTGGTTCGCGAGCCCGAAGCCATCGTCGCTGCGTACGGCATCGCGCCGGCCGATGTGGGACTGGCGGATCAGATCTTGGTCTGCGATCTGGGCGCGCGGGCCTGTGAAGCGGCTGTCCTGGAACGCGAAGGCGATCGACCGCTGGCGCTCGACATCGGTCGCGTCGATCTGATCGACTACACGCTGGCTTCCGATTCTCCGCTGGCGGTTGCGACCCCGCCCAAGCCGGCTGCGCTGCAGATCAAAAGCAGCAGCGCCGTGGCCATCGGCAGCGAGGTCTGCGACGCGCATATCATCAGCCACCTTTCGCACTTGTATGAGCGCGAGTTTGGCGTGTCACCGCAGGGCAGCCGCAAGGCCCTGGCTCGACTGCGCCTGGCGGCCGAGTGGGTCAAGCACACGCTCAGCGAGCGCGAGACAACGTCGGTGCGCCTGCCAGAGATCCTGCACATCGGCGATGCCAGCCTGGATCTGGAAGCCGAGATGAGCCGCGACCAGCTTGAGCTTCTGGTCGAAGATGAGCTACGCCGCAGCCTGGAGTGTGTCGAGATCGTGCAGCGCAAGACCGCGCGATCCGACAGTCACCTGGCCGCCGTCCTGCTGTCCGGTGGCGGTGCCGAGATGCCGCTGTTCCGTCGCCTGCTGTCATTGATGCTGCCGCAAGAGCCGCGTGCGCTGCCTGCCGGTGGCCCGTTATCACCGCAGACCGTGATCGCCTGCGGCGCCGCCGTGCTGGGGCAAGACGCCTGATCACCATCCCCGCTCACCATCCCTGATCGCTGTCGCTGATCGCTGTCCATGACCGTCATCGAACCGAATTCCACCGCACATCCGATGCTGGGAACCAGCCGACTGGCGCGGGCGACGCATGCTCTTTTGCTGCGCCCCGGTCGTCTGCTGCTGGTGCTGAGCCTGCTGACCCTCTTCTGCTTGCCGCTTCTGCGACGGCTGAACCTGCAGGGCGATCTGATCGACATGCTGCCGCGATCATCGCAGGCGGCGCAGACCTTTGCCCGCTTCACGCGCGACTTGGGCGCCGGGCAAGAGCTGATCGTCCTTCTCACCGCCGGCAACGAAAACGATCGCGCGCGCTTGCCAGAGTTTGCCGAGCAGTACGCCGCCGCTCTGCGTCAGCACCCCGATGTGCAGCAGGTCACGCATCGCATTGGCGTGGGCGCGCTGGGCTATCTGCGCGATCACCTGTTCCTGCTCTTAAACGACGCCGATCTGGATGAACTGCAGGGGCGCCTGACTCCGCAAGCGCTGACTGATCGTGCATCGCGTCTGCGTGGACTGTTGTCGGCACCGGGCGGCAGCGCCATGGCTCCGCTTTTGACCACCGACCCGCTGGAACTGATCCCGCGCGTCGCGTCGCGTCTGCAAGCCCAGAGCGGCCTGCCCGTCGATGCGCAGAGCGGCTACCTGCGGACCGCCGATGGCAGCGCGCTGATCTTGAAGGTGCGCCCGCGCTTTGCGCCGATGGACTGGCAGCGCGGTGATGCGCTGATGCGCGATGCCGTGGGGATGGCGCGACGCCTGGGGGCAGAGCCCGCCACGCAGCCCGATCCAGGTACGTGGGCCCGCTTCCTGCGCCGCTTGGGACCGCTGGGCAGCGATCCGCAAGTGACGCGCTTTTCCGACGAAAAGAACCCGGGACTGCGCGTGGCCTTCACGGGTGCGTATGCTTTTCCGCCGTACTACCGCCACTGGATCGAAGGCGACATGACTCGCTCGACCGTGCTGTCGGTGGGATCGGTGCTTCTGCTGTTCGCGCTGTTCTTCCGTTCGCTGCGCATCTTGCCCTGGGTGCTGCTGCCGCTGGGCTTCGCGGGTCTGTGGACCGCCGTCGCGGCGACCTTCCTGTTTGGCCGCCTGTCCGGTGTGTCGATGGCGTTTTCCAGCATCCTGGTCGCCATCGGCATCGACCTGCCGATTCAGCTGTACAGCCGCCTGCGTGAAGAGCTTGCGGTGCCTTCGGCAGACGCGCCGCCACATTCCCCCGCCTACATCGCCGCGACGGTGAGATCGGTGGTGGCTCGGCTGGCTGGGCCCTCGATCGTCGCGACCTTGGGGCCGGCGCTGGTGTTCATCGCCTGCGGCTTGAGCGACTACCAAGGGCTAAACCAGTTGGGCATGCTGGCCGGCTTGGGCTTGCTGCTGAACGCCGTGGCCATGCTGACCGTCTTCCCGGCGCTGCTTCTGCTGTTGCCGCCGCGCCTGTGGTGGCGTCCGCTGCCTCCAGTGCAGCTGGATCGCGGCCTGCTGTCGGCGCTGGGTCGCGTCGGTGCGCGCTGGCCGCGCGGCATCTTGCTGC
Organism: Polyangia bacterium; assembly: GCA_041908565.1. GTDB lineage: Bacteria > Myxococcota_A > Polyangia > Palsa-1104 > JAEUJZ01 > JAEUJZ01. Next base: position 21,426 of record JAYRFD010000660.1, read on the forward strand.
TGTCGGCGCTGCTGTTTCTGTGCGCGGTGCCGTGGGCCGGACGCGTGCAGTTTTCCGAACGCCTGTTCGCGCTAGAGCCCGGCGACATGCCGCCCGCGCTGACCCAGGTCGAGCTATCGCGGCGCTTCGGCGAACAGCAGCGCTTCATGGTCGTGCTGCTGACCGATGCAGATCCCGAGCGGGCCCTGTTGCGCGCCGATCGCTGGCATGCCGCGGTCGATGCGCTGCGGGCCCAAGGTGCGCTGCGCGGGTACGAGTCTGTTTCGGCCCTGGTCCCGTCGGAAACGACCCAGAAAAGTCGCCTGCAGCGCTTGCAGCAGATGGACCTGCCCGGCGCGTCCCGTCGACTGTCGCAGGCGCTGACCGATGCAGGCTTTGACACCGCGCCGTTTGCCGATGCTCTGCAGCGCTTGGCGGGTGCGGCCAAAAGTCCCGATCCGCTGCGCCTGTCCGGCCTGGCTCAGACCGAGCTTGGCTTTCTGGTGCGCACCCACGTCGCCGATCTGCCCAGTGGAGAGCGCCTGGTCGCCCTGTACCTGTTTGTGCCCGTCGATCAGAAGCTGGATGAAACGGTGACCAAGCTGAAGGCGCTGACCGACGACCCACAGCTGGGCGGAGCCATCACCGGCCTGCCGCTTTTGGAACGCGAGCTACGCGCGCTTCTGTCCGTCGATCTTTTGCGCGTAAGCCTGGCTTCCGTGCTGGCGGTGACGCTGCTTTTGGCCATCTATTACCGTCGCGTGCGACCGCTTCTGGCGGTCATCCTGCCGCTGTCGGTGGCCTGGGCCCTGTTCGCGGCCGCGCTGTCACTTTTGGGCGTTCCGCTGAACCTGTACAACCTGATCGCGATCCCGCTGTGCATTGGCTACGGCATCGACGATCACATCTTCCTGGTGCATCGCCACGAAGCGGCGCCAGCCCACGCGCGCAGTCCGGCGCAGGTACTGGCCACCACCGGACGCGCCATCGTGCTGACGACTCTTGCGACAGTGGCCGGCTTTGCCGGACTGATCCCTGCGCACTTCTTGGGACTGCGGCACCTGGGTCTGGCCGGGGCGCTGGCTGTTCTTCTGTGCTTGGCGGCGGCGCTTTTGGTCTTGCCGGCGCTGTTGCAGCTGTTCTGGCCCGCGCAGGATCGTCCGTCTGTTCCGCAGTCTGGCGCATCGTCTGACCCGCCGTCTGATTCACGATCTGGCGCATCGTCTGACCCACCGGCATAGCGGACCTTCGTTTCACTGTGCGTGCTGCGGTTGCGCAATCGCACGCCGTGCTTACGAGGCAGCGAGCAAGCAGCGCTGTTTACCGCGCGCACGCTTTCGGCTAGCGTGCCGACATTATGACAACGTCGCCTAATACTGCTTCGCCGGACAGCGCGGTCACCGCGGCTGATTCGACGTCTCCGCGTCCCCGCTGGAACTTGCAGCAGCGCGCCGGTCAGTTTCCGATCCTGGCTGCCATGCTTGATCGCGTGCTGATCTGCGACGGTGCCATGGGCACCATGATCCAGCGCGCACGCTTGACCCTGGCCGACTACGAAGGCAAGGAAGGCTGTCCTGAAATCCTGTGCCGCACGCGTCCCGATGTCATCGCCGACATCCATCGCCAGTACTTCGCCGCCGGGGCCGACATCGTCGAGACCAACAGCTTTG
>JAYRFD010000661.1:0-5933 GCA_041908565.1 Polyangia bacterium
AGGTGCACGTTGCCCGTCGTCTGTTCGTACAGAAGGTGGCTGACTTGCGGGTCGACCTGAACCTGCGCCGTCTCAAGATCCCAGGACAGCTTTTCAACCTGCTTCGGGGACAGCGGGGGTACGGCGATGGTTCCGTTGGTGAACGGAGTCGCCAGCGCGGGTGGAATCAATCGCTCGGGATGTGCGGCTCCGGCCAGCACCACTTGCAGGCGGCTGTACTGCGTGTTTTCGATGCGAACGTTGTAAAGAAAGCGCAGCTTGCCAAACAGCTGATCGCGGAACGGAGCCTTGGCCAGAGAGTGAATCTCGTCGAGAAACAGGACCAAACGCTGCGGGAAGGTGCCCAGCCAAGCGAGGATCGTGTCTTCCGGCGCATCCGTTCGGATCACCTGCTTGTCGAGCGCCGTGTCCTGCGCCACGGTCTCTAACAAGCGGCCGATGAATGTCGCGTAGTCCGTGCGCGGCAAGCGCGAAACGTCGACGCGAGTACAGCAGTACTGTCCTGGCGACAGGCTGTCCATGCAGTGGACGATCAGGCTTGATGTGCCGCTGTAGCGAGGCCCGGACAAAAACAGGTAGCGTTGGTTGTCCGTCAGCTCGCGGCGGAGCTTGATGTCCGCATCACGCTCGACGTAGGCGCGCCCTTCCTGATTGCCGACGATCCAGTATGGATTCTTGGCTGTCACAGCACAGCTCTCCTAGAAAACAGCTCGCCCTTGCGCACGGTTATGGCGCACAGATCAGAATGCGGCATAAAACTAGATTACCTAGTTACGCAGCGATTTATCAAGCGCCGGCTCGTCGGGAAGAGTAGTGAATGGCAGGTCGGTGCATGGGCGCGGGGTGGGCAAACGTGGGGCAAGCGCGCCCCGCATTTCGACTGGCTCTGCGTGATATCGTTGCGGCGTGTCGGACGAGCCAGACAAAGAACCGCGGCCATCGCTTGGCAATCGAGCAGCCCCACGACTTGCAGCGGACTGCCTATCGCTTGTCCAGCTGGAAGCGCTGATTCCCACGTGCGGGGCTTGCCCGCGCTTGCGACGGTACTGTGCGGACGTTGCAGCAAAGAAAGTGAAGCGCTACGCCGCCTGGGACTATCACGGGCGACCGGTGCCGGGGTTTGGCGATGCAACCGCTCGGGTGCTGGTGGTCGGCTTGGCGCCGGCCGCGCACGGAGCCAACCGCACGGGGCGGCTGTTCACCGGCGATCGCAGCGGGGACTTTCTGTTCGCGGGTCTGCACCGTGTCGGCTTGGCCACACAGGCTGAGTCATCCGGCATCGGAGATGGGCTGTCGCTGCATGGCGTGTACATCAGCGTCGCTGGTCGCTGCGCTCCGCCGGCCAATCGACCCACCCCCGCAGAGCTTGGGCGCTGCTTGGCCTTCTTGCGCCAGGAACTTGTGCTGCTTACCGATGTGCGAGTTGTGCTGGCGCTCGGCGGCTTGGCGCACGCGGCGGTGCTGGCCGCCACCGATACCGCGCGCTGTGCATTCGCGCATGGTGCAGAGCACGCACTGCCGAATGATCGAGTTCTTCTGGACTGCTACCACGTGTCGCAGCAGAACACGTTCACCGGTCGTTTGACGCCCGCCATGCTGGATACCGTTCTGCAGCGTGCGCGCCAGATCTCCGGCCTGTCAGCATCCGGCGTTTAGCGCGTCGGGCGATCGGCGATTCAAGCGGCCTGTCGACGATCTGCGGCGATGTTTCCGTCGACGATTTCGATCTGCCGCCCCGTGCGCTCTGCCAGCTTGTGATCGTGCGTCACCAGCACCACCGTGACGCCCTCGTGGTGAAGCTGTTCGAACAGGGCGACGATCTCTGCGCCGGTTCGTTGGTCCAGGTTGCCGGTCGGTTCGTCCGCCAGTAGCAGCACCGGCTGATTGACCAGCGCGCGTGCAATGGCCACGCGCTGACGCTGTCCACCCGATAGCTGATCCGGACGATGGCCGGTGCGGGCCCCCAAGCCCACGCGCTGCAGAGCGCGCAAGGCCGCTTCGCGTCGCTCGGCTCGGTTCATCCCCGAATAAAGCAGCGGCAGCGCAACGTTTTCGACGGCAGTTGCGCGGGCCAGTAGGTTGAAGCTCTGAAAGACAAAGCCGATCTTGCGATTGCGGATCTCGGCCAGCCCATCGTCGCTAAGGCCCTGCACCGACTCGCCATCCAGCCAGTATTCGCCTGATGTCGGCGTATCCAGGCAGCCTAAGATGTTCATCAGCGTCGACTTGCCCGAGCCCGATGGACCGACGATGGCAAGGTACTCACCGCGCTCGATCCGCAGGTTCACGCCACGCAGCGCATCGACCCGTTCGTCACCAAGCTGGAAGGAACGAACCAGGTTCCGTACTTCGATGACTGCCTGCGATTCCTTCATCGGCTCCCGGTAGTCTGACGATGCGTTCCGTCGGAAGAAGTCTCGCTGCTTGGCATGTCGGCTTGTACGGCGGCGCCTTCTTCCAAGCCTTTTTCATTCAGCGATGTCACCACCAGCAGGTTGGGCGAAAGTCCCATACGAATCTCCGTGCGGTCCCAGTTCGACAGACCGACTTCGATGCTTTGTCGGCGAACGCGATACGTGGGGCCATCGGGCTCCAGACGAAACACGTGACGAGACACCCCGCGCCCGACGATTACGTTGCTGGGAACCCAAAGCACATCGTGTTTTTCGGCGACCAGGATTTCGACGTTGGCAGACATGCCAGGCAGCAAGCCAGCCCGCCGCGCCGCAGACAGATCTGCCACTTCGACTTCAACGGTTAGCGATCGCGCTCCTTTGAGATCGCGCTTCACCATGGGGTCCACGCGCGACACGCGCCCTTCGATGTTTCGTCCGGGCAGCGCATCCAGGTGCAGCTCTGCTCGCTGGTCGACCTGTACACGAATGGCATCGGCTTCATCGACGAAGGCATCGACGTGCAGTCGGCTGTCATCGACGATTTGAAAGACCGGAGTGCCCGGCACCAGGCTGTCACCCGGATTGGCGCTGACCTCGGTCAAGATGCCATCGAACGGTGCCGTCAGGTTGCAGCGCTGACGGGAAACCACGGCGGCTTGCTGGGCGGCACGCGCTTGTGCGACTTGTCCTTCGGCTGCCTTCAGCGCGATCTCTCCCTCGCGCACGGCGGCGCGAGCGTCTTCACTGATCTGCACGGTGCCAGCGCCGGCTTGCGCCAAAAGCTGCGCTCGCTGCGCTTGTCGCTTCAGCGTATCCACGCGGGCTTCGGCTTGCGCGCGCTGCGCCGCTGCAGAATCGACGGCCGCCGTCGCTTGTCGAAGTCGCGCATCGGAATCGGCTGGGTCCAACTGGACCACCAAGTCGTCTCGTCGTACGCGTGTCCCGCGTCGGTTGCGCGCGGACAGAACGCGCCCGCCAATTTCGGCGCGGATGGTCGCTTGCATGGCCGGTGCGACTTCTCCAGCGCTGGAAGACGAGACCACATCGCGGACCGTGCCCAGGCTGGTGCGCACCACGCGAACCGTCGGAACACGACGCGGCCAGAACTTGACCGCGGTGCCGATGGCCGCCGGAATCAGCAACAAGATCAGGATTCGCAGCAAGCGGGACGAACGCGGACGAACAGGGGATGCTTGCGGAGTCACGTCAGCGTGCCTTTGCTTGCTTCCGCAGCCTGCGTTCCGGCAGGATGTTCCGAGGAACTGAGAAGGAGAATGCCATGCGCGGCGATGCTATCACGAAGGGTGCGGGCGTGTGGTTGCGTGTCTTAGGCTTGGTGGGGTCGCTTCTGGGATGCGGAATGCCCAACGATGGCGGCGGCGGATCCAGCTGGGTGGGCGATGGACGGGTGGCGATGTCGTGGACGCTCAACGGCGTGACGCTGACGCCCGACAGCTGCAAGTCGGCCCGCATCAGCTCGCTGAACTTGCTGATCTTCAGCGAAGTGGACGGCGCGCAGAACATTGAGTTTCTCAATGTGACCTGCGGTCTGGATCGCTTCTCGGCGACGATGGCTCCCACCGGTCCGGTGCGCATCTTGATCGACGCGATGTCCGATCTGGGCGGCGGGCGAACGTGTCGACGGTTCGCCGGACAAGCATCGACCTATGCCACGACGCAGTTTCCGATGACCCCGGTGTCAGTCCCCTTGCGCGCGGTGTCCGGCTGCCCGTAAAGGCGCGCTGCACTTCCTTGTTCCGTTTTTTTCCGTCGGCCACGCTGGCTGCATCGCTGCACATCGGACGACGGAATCCTTGTCTGCGAGGACCCATTGATGCGTCGCTGTTTGGCTTCTTTGCTTGTCCTGTTCTGTGCCCTTTCTGCAGCTGCGGCGGCTCCTTCGCCGACGATCCAGCTGCAGACTTCGGGCGCATCGGTGTCACCCGCTGCCAACGGGCAGGTGACCGTTCCGCTGACCGAGTTTGAGCGCTTGATCAGCCGTTCCTCGATCACCGTCATCGAGAGCTTGCGCATCAGCGGCAGCTTCGCGGGTCACGATCTGCAGCTGCAGCTATTGGGGCGCAGCAACGGTCAGTTCCCCCGCGTTGAAGTTCTGCACGCGGGAGCAGGCTTGTCGATCCATGCCTGTGAAGGGGACGCCATCGTTGGGCGGCTTGGTCGATCTGATGGATCGACCGGGGCCGCTGAGGCGGGACGCAGCACCTTTGAGCTGGTTCCGCTGGCATCGCGATTTAGCGTGCGCTGTCGACTGATGACATCCAGCGGTGACCGGCTGCAGATCGACACGACGCCGGCGGTCCTGTGGGTAGAAGCGCACGTCAGCGACGGCGAACTTTCCAGCGTCGGTGTCGCCGAGCCATCTGCCGAGGGCATTCGCCGCTATCAAGTGGTCCGTGTCACCGCGGGATCATCGGCCGTTCTGCCCACTACAGCGACCGCGCGGTATCGCATCAGCCTGCAGCCCGAGGCGACGCAGTTCACCTATCAGATCACGGCGTGGAATCCGAATCGTCAGCATCAGTCGCTGACCTTGTCTTTGAACAGCGGCGAGCACGTGCAGAAGGTCGATGCCAGCGTGCGATCAGAACCCATGGGCAATGTCTATCGCTTCGAGATCCCGCCGGGCGAACAGACGCTGACACTGGTCGGAACGATCGCCAGCGGCGATGCCAGCCAAGGCGCGTTTCGTCCTCCGCTTCCTGCCGCCGTCCACTATGTGCTGCTTGAAAGCCATCCTCTGCTGCGTCCCAGCATCTCGCTGCAAGGGGGACAGCGAATCAGCCCAGCTGAGACGGGCCTTGTGCCCCAGCACCGCGGCGCGCAGGGTGTCGCCTTGCGCGACGGCGATGTCCTGAGCTGGAAAGTGCAGCGCCTAGAACCCATCCACACCACCAGCTTCGCCTTGCCCTTTTCGCATCACACCTTTTTCCTATCGGGCGATGGCCAGGTCTTGGGCGAGACGCAGCTGCGCATCGACAACGAGGGGGCCGCAGCGCTGACCATGCCGATGCACGCAGCCCCGAGCTACGCCAGCTTGCAGCAGGCACCCATCCTGCTGACGCAAGACGAAAGCGGCAGCCTGTGGATCCCGCTGGGCAATGGTGTGCAGGATGTTCTGGTTCAGCACCGACAGAGCTTGCGTCGAGGCGCGGGCTTTGGCCTGGCCACGCTGTGGCTGCCCGAGGCTCCGATCGCGGCGTCGCAGAACTCGATCGAGCTGCGCTTCGGGCAAGAGTGGGTGCCGCTGTATGTCGAGCTAGCGCCCGAGCTGCAGCTACCGTTTCTGGAAGTGGGCTGGCTGCTGCTGTTTGCCCTGCTGCTGGTGTGGGGCGAGCGTCTGCTGGCCCTTCTATCGCTGCGTTGGCGTCATCGTGCGCTGGTCGCGGTGACGCTGTCGCTGGCTGCCGTGCTGCTGCCCTGGGTGTTGGCCTTGACTCTGCTGGCGGACATCGGACTTAGCCTTGCGCTGGCGGTCGCGTGGCTGTCTCGCCGTCGCTTCACGCTGTGGACCGCGAT
>JAYRFD010000662.1:0-4118 GCA_041908565.1 Polyangia bacterium
GGCTGAATCGGACTGACGCAGCGTCGATACACCAAAGTCGACGAGCTTGGCCTGCGGTTCGCCATCGATCTGCGCCACCAAGACATTGGCCGGCTTCAGATCGCGATGTACGACGCCGTGTTCATGCACGGTGCGCAGGCCCTGTGCGATCTGCATCACAAGCAGGCAGGCGCCGCGCAGGTCACGATAGCGATCCATGCACTGCGAAAGCGGAGTCCCCTGCACCAGCTCCATCACCAGAAACAGCAGGCCCTCTTCGGTCAGATCGACATCGACGATGGCAGTGACGTGTGGGTCGCTCAAGCGCGCGAGAATCTGCGCTTCGCGCGCGAACTGCAGGATGGCTTCGCTTTGCGCTTTGGTCGACGCTTTGGTGGAAATCACCTTGGCGGCCAGGCGTCGACCGTCGCCGATGCGTTCGACGTCGTAGACGCTGCCGGTGGCGCCTTGCCCCAGCAGGCCGATGACGCGATAGCTGTCGCCCAGCAGGTCGCCTGATTCAAGCCACTTGTTGCTGCGGCGCGCGCGGTCGCTGGTTCGCGACAGCGCCTGTTCCAAAAGCTGCTGGATGCGCTGTTCGATCTGGATGCGTAGCTCGCTGTTTAGCTGCTGCACGGCGGCATGGCTTTCCGCCAAGTCCGCCATCTTCGTCCCCAGATCGCGGCGCATTCCGTCCAGAAGACCGGCCACCTGGGTCAGCTGGCTGCCGGTTGGAACCGTGATCGGGCTCTGCAGATCGCCGCGCGCCAGGCCCGCCACTTGCGCCAACAACACCTGCTGTTCGGCCAGCAGCTGCTGCGCCTGATGCGTCTGCTGTTCCAGGGTCGTCGTGCGCGTCCCCAGAAGCAACAGCGCTGTCTGCCGACTGAGTCCCTGCAACAAGACGCGCTCGCTGGGTGAAAGCCCGACGGTGGTTCCTTGCAAGACCAGCACGCCCAGCAGCTGATCACGGGCCAATAGCGGCACTGCGATCTCGCCTTGCGGCCCGCCGGTTGGGGCCCGCGACGTCGGGCGAGTCTGCACGGTCATGCGTCGATCGGCCAGGGCCTGCGCGGCGATCGCGGGCACATCTTCTGAAGGCTGTTCCGGCGGGGCGCTGCCGTCGGAATCCAGAGCCGCCAGCCGCTTGGGTTCACTGCCATCTTCGGCGCAGGTGTACAGCACCGCACGCTGCGCATGCAGGATGCGAAGAAGCTCGGCCAGCACGCGATGGGCGTATTGGTCAAAGGGCAGCTCGCGAGCGGACATCAAGTTCAGCTGCATCAGCGCGGAATAGTCAGCCAGTCGTCGCTGCGCATCGCGCACGCGGTGCGAAAGGATGATGCCCAAGGTCATCGCGAACAGCACCGCGGGGTAGTGCCCAAGAAAGCCGGTGCGCGGCAGGATGCGCATTTCTTGCAAGACCTGCCAGCTGGCGAAAGTCGCCGCGATTCCGAAGCCGATGCTCAGCATGCGGCCGTATAGCTCTCCGCGCAGCACGCTGCCGATGGTTCGGCTGATCACCGTCAGCAAGAAGGCCAAAAGCAGGTACTTCAGGAACTCGGATGTGTTGACGATGTGGACGCGCCCGCTGATCACAAGGACGCTGGCCACCAGGAAATACAGGAAGAAGATGGCCGCCAGTGCGGGCAGCAGCTTCAGGCGGCCGGGACCCAGGATGCGCGCCATAAACAGCGACAGGAAGCCGCCGACCCAGCACAGGCTGGCTAGTTCGACGTAATACCAGACGACCGCGGCCGGAACGATGTACGAACGCAGCGTGGACCGGCACAGCATGTACATGCCCAGCGACAGCAGGCACAGGCTGTACAGCAGCAGATCGGTCTCGCTGCGCTGCAGCACATACAGCGCCAGCAGGGACAGACCTGCGGTGATCAGCAGCAGACCGACCAGGGCGGGGCCCAGCCCCTCGCGCACGACTCCGGACAGCGTGCTGATGCGTTCGCCGATGTGCTGCGGCGTTGGAAAGCCGATGCGCGCATGCGGTGAATGGACGCGAATCGCAAGCAACTTTCCCGTCGAGCCAGGTGAAAGAGGCAGGTAGTGATTCTGGAAACCAGGAAAGCGCCACGAGGCCGGTGGATCCAGTGAACCAAACCGCGCAATCGGCTGGCCGTCGAGATAGGCCTCGAAGCTCTGTTCGACCCAGTCCAGGTGCAGCACCGGCTGTCGCAGTCCGCTTGGCCCTTCCGCGATGGGCGGCAGGCGCGTGCGCAGCCACAGGTACGGGCTGCCGGATCGTCCCGGTGGGCTGTGCGTCTGCACCGTGGTCCGCCAACCCTCGCCGCTGCCCGTCGGTGATAGGTCAGGCTGTGCCCACTCGAAGCGGCCGTCGGGACGTCGCGGTGAGTCGCCATAGCGATACTCCCAGGTCCCGCGATACGGCACGATGCCGTGCTGCGCGGGTAGCTCTGGACCGTCTACCGAAGCGCTGCAGCCAGCGGCGAGCAGCACCCCCAAGACGATCAGCACAGCGACAGAGCGCATTGCTTCTCAATGTATCACGTTGGACGTACAGACGGCGGGTCACGACGAGGACGCAGCCGAAGGGCTGGCGGCGCGCGACTCGCAGCGACGCTTGACTACATGCAGGATGCTGTTCTGAATGTCGCGCATCAGGCTGTCACCCAAGAAGCCGGCGTAGCCATTGAAGTGCGTGTTCAGACGGAAGCGGCTCCACAGGCGCAGGGTCACGGTGCCAGGTCGTGGGCTGGGAGCGATCTCATACGTTCCCTGCAGCACATCGAAGTACTGGCCACCGACGACGACGTGCGGATCGATCTTGGTCATGTGCGCGTCGGCTTGAATGCGGAAGCTCAAGAGTCGCTGCGCTTCCCATTCCGTCACCGTTTCGATGAACAGCAGGCCTTTTTCGAAGCTGGCGTTGCGCACTCCGCCGATGCCTTCGTGCGACAGCGTGGCTTCAATTGGCTTGGGGAAGCCCAGTTTGTAGAACAGGCCGTGGCTGTTTTCCTCCGGTGTGATGCGGCGCACGCGGATGATCTCGGACCAGACGATCTCGCGCGGGGCGGCGATCTCGATCTCGGTCAGCACGCGGTGGATCGACTCGGGCGGCGGGACGCTCGATTCGATGAAGCCGCTGGTTAGCGGGGATAGCAGCACCACGGCCAGCAGCGTAAGCCCGCTGTGCAGCGCCTGCCGACTGCCGGCCTGCGTGCGGCGCTCGACGAACAGCAGGGCGAGCTTGGCCAAGACACCGCCGAGGGCGGACATCAGCATGAAGACCGGCGTCGCAAACATCAGGCAGAAGGCGCCTTCCCAGCCGACGACAAACGACAAAAGCAAGCAGGGCCAGACGGCAGACCACGGGCCGATCAGCGCGTATCGCCAGCGCAGCGGAGTGCCTCGCTGCTTCCAGCCGACATAGAAGACCACCAGGAAGCCGATGGCGACGGGTAGAACGAAGATCATGCCGACCGACATCAGCTCGATCAGTCGCCGCATCCCCGGCGCGCGCAGCAAAAGCTGCAGCAGCACGCCGTACAGGATGCCCCAGACCGCACCTGCGACCATGGGCACCAGCCGGCTGTGGGGCATTGGCTGCGACGCGACAGGCGGCGATGAAGCCACCTGGGGTGGATGAAAATCGGGCAGCGGAGGCAAGCCGCTCGACGGATCGGCGGGTCCCCCGGGGGGCGAGGCAGGCTCTTGCGACATCGTCCCAGTATGGCGGAAATGCCGCAGCAACGTGGGCAGCGATCGTGGGCGGCGAGCAGGGGCAGCGAGCGTGCACATGCGGCTGCATATCGCGCACGTCCACGACGCTGGGCTATGCACAGCAGCCAAGATGGGCCTGCCTGCATCGCAGCGACGCAGATGAAGCCCCAGGCTGGCTGCAGAGGATCAGTGCCCGGTCTTGGAACCGACGGCGATCAGCGGCGCGGGCAGTTCCCCATCGGATACATCGACGCTGCTGGCCTCGCGCGGGGCCGTCGTAGCGGACAGCGCGGCAGGCGAGACGTTTTCGGCCACCGACAAGGGAGCGCTCGACGGCGCCAAGACCACCGAGGGGGCGGCCAGCGGCGCGGCACTTCCAGCGACGATGGAACCTGCGCTGGAAGCCGAGGCAGGCGAAGGGGAAAGCGGCGGGCTGCCCA
>JAYRFD010000663.1:0-1664 GCA_041908565.1 Polyangia bacterium
CTCCCGAAGGGCGAAGCGCTACGCGTCTTCGATGCCGTAGATGTTGACCTGCACTTCGCTGGCGTAGTGCACCAAGGGATCGCTGTCCGGACGCTTGATGCGCGATGCGGCGATTAGGTTTTCCTGCACCGAATGGACGCGCGCCGGCTGAACGGGATACGGCGAATGATGGACGCGCCCTCGCTTCAGCTTGCCGCCGTTTTCGGTGTACAGGATGTAGCGCTCGACCAGGAAGTGCTCCAGCGTGCCGGGCGTGGCGGGCCGGGCCGGGCCAGTGACTTCATAGCGGGCCTTTGCCGTCGCTGGAGTCGGAGCAGGCCACAAGCGCTCGGTCGCATAGTCGACAACGCCGGGAGAGCGGGTGTCGCGCGCTGCCGAGAGCGACATGCGGGCATAGAAGTACGGCAGGTGAAAGAACGTCTGCGCGATCTTCACAGCGATTGCGTTGGCGGCATCCAGGCTGAAAAACCAAACGCCGGGGTCCTTGCCGCCGTTGTGGACGTAGGTCCGCACGTTGGTCTCGTGAAAGTTCGACAGGCCGGGCACGGGCGGTAGCAGGATCGGACGCACGCCCGTCATGGTGAACATCACCAGCCCGACGTAGGCCTGGCCTCCAAACGTGTCGACCGTCAAGCGAGCCGGCAGAAGCGGGCGCAGCATGGCTTCCGGCACCGGCCAGTGCAGAAACAACAGATAGGCCCAGCGCTGGTACATGACCGGGCAGCCAGGCGGCTTGCTGGCGGGGGCAATGCGGTCGATCACGTCTTCGGACATGCGATCAGTTTATCAGGGACGACGACGACGCTGGGTGGACGGCGTAAGCCCGCAGAATCCGCGCTGTCCGTCGCAGACTTTGCATCCTGGGCACGCCGCAGTCGCGCTAAGATCGCACCATGCCTCCGACTTTGCACTATCCGGACCTGACCCCCCCGGCTGGCTGGACCTACGTGCGGCAGGGCAGCCAGATCCGCCTGGCTCCGCCGGGAACGCCACATGCGTTGGCGACAGTGGCCATCATCGTGTCGCCGCTTTTGGCCCGTCATGAACGCCTGCCACCACCGGCCGAGCTCATCGCCATGGCGATCACGGTGGAAGAAAAGAACAGCCTGCAGATCAGCCGTCGCTTGGGACCCATGGCGACCAAGACCGACAGCGGTCTGCAGGGCATCTACTTCGAAATCTGGGGCTTCGCCGGTCCCAATCGCCCCGAAGAGCACCGGCTGTACGTCCTGTTTGCCGACGCGCTCTGTTACTACGGCATCAACTACGTCGCATCGGTGGCGGCGTTTGCTGAGCACGAGGCGACCTTCTGGGCCACCGCTCGTTCGATTCAGCCATTCCGTGGACGGGTTGCGCCGCCCGTCGCAGCTGCCCATGGCAATAGCGCCCCCCAGCCCGCGGGATCGACGGGAGCAACAGGAACACCGGAAACGACGGGAACAGCGGGAACGACGGGAACAGCGGGAACGACAAGCACGCGCGGCGGCGATCGCGATCCGGGGGCGAACGAGGGCGCCGGAGCCGTCCCGCCCACGGGCTATGAAGACTAAGAAGACCAAGCAGAGGCGACGCAGCGGCCGATCGATGGCAACGCGCGCCGGCCGGTGTCGATAAGTTAGGTATCCGCCGGATTGAGGAATGTACGACAGCGAGGGGGGAGGCTC
>JAYRFD010000664.1:0-12667 GCA_041908565.1 Polyangia bacterium
AGCGCTTCGACCGAGTTGTCCGCGGCGCGCAGCAGCAGCACCGGGCCGGCATAGTCCAATGCGTGGTACTGCCAAAACAGCCGCGCGTGCTGCTGATAGCGCTCGAACGTAGCCGCCAAAAACGGAGGCAGCTCGCGATCAGAAAGCCCCAGCGCCTGTAGAAACTGCTCGCGATCCTGGCCTGCGGGCTGCCGCTGCGACTCAGGAATCGCCGACGGACACACGCTGTCGATCAGGGCCACAAACGCGACCGCTTCGCCGGCCTGCTGCAGCTGTCGCGCCATCTCAAACGCCAGCACTCCCCCCATGGACCAGCCCGCAATCAGGTACGGTCCGTGTGGCTGAAGCCGACGCAGCGTCGTCAGGTGTCCTTGTGCCAAGGCTTGCAGGCTCGTCTCCCCGCCTTGGGGCACGGCATCGTCGTCGGCCAGCGCGTAGACATCGATTGATTCGGGAAGCAGAAGGGCCAGCTCGCGATAGGCCAGCACGTGCGCGCCCGCTGCGGGCAATAGGAACAGACGTCGCGACGCACCCCGGCTGCGCAGCGCCACCGGGGACGCTGCGGCCCCTGCCCTGCCCTGCCCTGCCGACGACTGGGCCAGCGATTTGTGAATTTCTTCAGACAATGCAGCAATGGTTCCAGCGCCAAACAAGCTATGAATTGGCAATAGAACCCCAAACCGACTGTGAATCTGCGACATCATCCGCATTGCCAACAGAGAATGTCCGCCCAGTGCAAAAAACGAATCATCCCGACTGATCGGTCTGGCTTCCAGCAGGGACTCCCAAATCGACAGGAGTTCCACTTCAAGCCAATCAACGGGCTGTCCATGATTGGAATTTTTACTTGACGGTGAAAACTGCACAGGCGGCAGCAAGTGTCGATTCACCTTGCCACTGGCTTTACGCGGTAATCGTTCCAAGAGAACAAATGTAGAAGGGACCATATAGGCAGGTAAGCGAGCCAAGGCAAGCGAGCGAAGCTCGTCGGTGGTGGGCGCGGCCCCGCCCCGGTCTGGGATTGCGACATAGGCGACCAGGCAAGCGCGCTCGGTCTGTGGCGAGTGGAGCTCGACCACGGCATCTCCGACGGAAGGATGGCTGCGCAAGACCGACTCGATCTCGCCAAGCTCGATGCGGAAGCCGCGCAGCTTGACCTGCGTATCGCTGCGCCCCAGGTATTCGATGTTTCCATCGGGCAGCCAGCGCCCCAGATCGCCACTGCGGTACATGCGCGCCTGCGGCCGCGACGAAAATGGATCGGCCACGAAGCGCGCCGCCGTCCGTTCAGGCTGGTTCAGGTAGCCAGTGCCGACGCACTCTCCGCCAATGCAGATCTCGCCACGCATACCAACCGGCAGCGGCTGGCCTTGCGGGTCCAATATATAAATACAACAACCAGGCAAGGGTGTACCTATATGCGGACTACTGTTATCATTACAGGGTTGAGACGTCGTGCAAAAAACGGTGCACTCCGTTGGACCGTACGCATTAACAAACCTTATCGATGGTGTATTCTGCATCTTGCGCCAAACGTCGGACGAAACTGGCTCACCCCCGAAATAGAACGTCCTGGGTGAATAATCAGCCGCAGAGAACAAGTTCGTATCAAAGAAAGCAAGCAGCAAGCTGGTCGGGGATTCAATAATATCAATGCGGTATTGGCGGAACAGCTGCAGCAGATCGACGATGCTCTCGCGCTGGGCATCGGTCGGCAGAACCAGCGTGTGCCCCGATAGAAGCTGCAGCAGTGCCCCGACGGAGGCATCGAAGCTCATCGGCGATAGGCTGGCCACGCGCAGCGGTCGATCGTCAGCGTCAGTGCTCACTCGAGCCAGAGCGAATAGGTCCTGGGCCATCGTCAGCCACAGATGGATCAGCGGGCGGTGCGAGATCACCACTCCCCGTGGCTGCCCCGTCGAGCCCGAGGTGTAGATGATGTACGCGGGCGCTGCCTGCGCATCGTCCAAGGCTTCAGGCCCTGGCTCCGCAGGCGGCGTGCGCGGATCGTGGTCTGGCAAGGCGTCGACGAACAGCACGTCGGGCGCGTCGTCGGGCAAAAGCGGCCGCAGGCTTGGCTGCGTGACCACCAAGCGGCAGGCGGTATCGGCCAAGATGAAGTGCAGGCGTGCCGACGGCAGACCCGGATCCAGCGGAACGTAGGCGGCACCGGCTCGCAGGATGCCGAACAGGGCAGCCACCAGCGAACCGGATCGATGCAGCAGCACCCCGACGAAGTCTCCGCGTCCGATGCCTCGCGCGCGTAGCGCGGCCGCCAGCGCAGCCGTCTTCTGATCCAGCTCGCGGTACGTAAAGGCTTCGTCCGCGCACACCACGGCCAGCCGATCCGGGGTGGCCGCCGCCTGCTGCACGAAGCGCGCCCCGACGGTCAGGCCGGGCGGAATCGTGGGGCCTGGCGGGCAGCCTTGGCGAAGAAGCTGCGTGCGCTCATCGGGCGACAGCAGATCCAGATCACGCAGCGGGGTCATCGGCGCGGCCAGCGCGTGGCTCAACAAGCGCTGAAGCTGCGTCGCCATGCGCTCCGCCGTGCTCGGCAAGAACAGATCGGTGCTGTACGACAACGAGACCCGCAGCGCTTGCTGGGTCTCGATCACCATCAGCCCCAGCTCAAACTGCCCCTCCATCTGCGGCAGCGGCAGCGGTCGCATCGGCACGCCAAACAGGTCTCTGTCCGCAGTCGCCGAAGCCGCCTGTTCATCCGCCAACACCGACGCCACCACGTCCGCCCCAACAAAGTTCTCATACGTGAACAGCACCTGAAACAACGGCATCCGCGACGCATCCCGCCGCGCCTCCGCCCACTGCATCACCCGAGTAATCGGATAGTCGCCGTGGCGGACGCTTTCGGTGACGGTCTGGTGGAGGGGGGGGAGAGATTGGAGGAAGGGGGTGGTGGGGTCTAGTTGGATGCGGAGGACGAGGGTGTTGATGAGGCAGCCGACCAGGTCGTTGAAGCGCGGCTCGCTGCGACCGTGGTAGGGGGTACCGATTAGCAGATCAGTTTGGCCGCTATATCGGCTTAAAAATACCGCAAAGACAGCAAGAAGCGTTGTGTAGGGCGTGACATTGTGTTGATATGAAAATTGGCGCAACTCGGCCAGCTGGGCAGCTGGCAAAGTGAAGGCCACGGACGCGCCCCGTTCGTGGCGAAGGTTGGGGCGGGGCAGGTCGGTGGGCAGGTCAAGCACCGGCAGATCGCCGGACAGAGAGCGACGAAAGAACTGCTCGTGATCTTCACCGATGGGCGATAACAACAGCTGCTGCTGCCAGGTCACATACTCTTCAAATCGCATGGCCGGAGGTGCCAGCACTTCGGGACTATTCGACAATGTTTGCCGATAGAATGCGCCCAGTTCTTTGAGCAATATGCCGATAGACCAGCCATCGACATACATATGATGAATACATAGCAATAAAATACTGTGGGCGCGGGGCAGCTGAAACAGCACAACGCGGACGGGCGGGTCGGCAAGCAGCGCGGGCGGGCGCTGCGCTTCGCGCCGTACAAGCTCGTCGATCTCGGGGTCGGTGCGGTCGTGGACGTCGATGATTTGCAGACGAGAGGGCGCGTTGGCTTCTACGCGCTGCCAGGGCACTCCGTCGCGCAGCTCGAACCGCGTGCGCAGCAGGCTGTGGCGCTGCACCAAGCGGTCGATGGCCCCCTGCAGGGCGGCGGGAACCACGGGCGCTTCAAAGCGCAGCGCGACAACGCCGACATACGCCAGGCTGTCTGGCGTCAGCTCTTGCAAGAACCAGAACGCGCGCTGCTGCTGCGACAACGGAATCAGCCCCTGCATGGGTTCGTCGCGCAGCAGCTGATGCAGCGCCAGCTTGTGCTTGCGCAACAGCGTCACCAAGGCAGGCGGCAAGGTCTGCCGCAGGCCGCGATAGCGCAGGCGATCCGCTTCGACCCACAGCTCAATGCCCTGCTGACGCAGGTAGGCCAGTAGCTCTTCGGCTGTCACACTTCACCCTCGGTTAGCTCGTCGGCGCTTTCGGCCTGCGCGCCTTGCACGGCCCGCTGAGCCAGCAGCGCGTCGACAAGAGTTTCAATGCAGGTGTCCTGCATCAAGCTGCCCAGCGGCAGATGGATCGACAGCTCAAGCGCGACGCGATTGCGCAGCTGCACGGCCAGAAGCGAGTCCATGCCCAGCCGAACAAGGGGCGTGCGCCCTTCGATGCGCGCCAGTGGAATGCGCAGCATCTGCGACAGCAGCCGGCGAAGTCCATCGCCTAGCTGGCGGCGCGCCGCTTCTGCATCCACCCCAGTTAGCGAAGCAAACAGACCGCTTGGCGCCACGGTCGCATCAGAGCCTGCATGCGCGGTGGACGCCGACGCAGGTCGTGCCGCAGCGGTCGGCACCAGTGCTTGGAAATAGGCATCGGTTTGCAGCTGCGGAAAGGCGGCAAAGAAGCGCGCCGGGTGCAGGCGAAGCAGGCCAAGCTGCGCCTCTTGCGTGCCCAGCAACGCCTCGATCGCCGACACAACGCGGGCCTGATCCAAGACATCCAGGCCCTGCGCATGAAGACGCTCAGCGACATCGGGTCGGGCTTGGCTGATCGCGCTATCGGCAAGCAGACCCAGGTTGATGCTGAGCGCCGGCACGCCTCGTCGACGCAGCTGGTGCGAAAGAGCATCCAGAAAGGCGTTGGCGCAGACGTAACTGGCCTGCCCCGGCGAACCCACCAGCGAAGCGACCGAGGAGCACAACAGAAAGAAATCCAGCGGAGCATCGGAACACCAAGACAGAAGCTGCAGAGCGCCGCGCACCTTGGGGGCCAGCACGCGCTGACAGCGATCCCAGCTAAGGTCCGCGACGATTCCGTCTTCAAGCACCGCGGCTGCATGAACAATGCCGGCGATCGGTGGCAGCGTCGGCGGCAGCGTCAAGCGAGCCGCGGCTAGCTCGTGCGGCGATGCGATGTCGGCTTGCAGGCAGTGCACGGTAGCGCCCTGCGCCTGCATGCGATCGATGGCGTGCTGCACTGCTTTATCGGGGGGCCGACGTGCAAGCAAGATCAGGCAGCGAGCCCCGCGCAGCACCAAGTGCTGAGCCAGCGCCAAGCCCAGGCCGCTGCGTCCTCCCGAGACCACGTAGCACGCATCGGTGCGGCAGTGCAGCGTGTGCGAAAGCGAGGTTGCAGGCAGCACTGCCCGCTGAAGTCGGCAGACATAACGCGTCGCGTGGCGCAGACCCACTTGCAGATCCGATGCAAGGGTCCGCGGCTGAACGATCTCGCGCAGCAAGGCCAAGCGTTCGTCGGCAGAATCGTCCGCCGACAGATCAACGCGCAGCGGCATGAGCTGCGGATGTTCTTGGGCCGCGACCTGCAGAAGCCCCCAAAGCGGAGCCTGCGCGACGCCGCTGATCCCATCGCTGGTCGCGACGGGCTGGGCGTCCGCAGTAAGCAACGTGAAGCGTGGCGTAGTCGATCCATCGCCCGCTGCGCTGACCTGAATCGTGGCTTGCACCGCACACAGCAGGCTGCGCAGGGACCACTCCAGACGTCTGGCCAGCGCGGCGTCGGGCTGCGCTGCATCAGGTTGCACTGCGGCGGACGGCGCAGGATCCAAGCCCCATGCAAAGACGATGTGACACGAAGCGGCGCGACTTGAAAACGCTTCGCGCAGAAGCAGACGATGGGAATGCACATCGTGTGCATCGATCTCGTATCCGCCGTCGCTGCGTCGGTGAAGTGATCGGCCCGGAAAGACCGCGGTGACGCGCGCCATGCCATCCCGCAGCGCAGCCAGGATGCGCCCGCCGCGATCATCGGGAAGAACGAAAGCCAAGCACTCCGCGCCGGAAGAGAAGGTCGCAGCAGGAACAGGCTGTTCCTGCCAGTGACGCTGAAAAAGCCAGGGCAGGATGCCGGCAACCCCCGCGTCAGCGCATGCGACTGCCGATGCGGATGCAGATGCGGCTAGGCGCGCCAGGCGCAGACCATGGACCTCCATCACCGTCGTGCCGTGCTCGTCTTGCACGCGCAGATCGACGAGCAAGCCCTGCGCATCCATGCGACCCCGCGCATGCACGAAGACCACAGGCGGCGGCTGGATATGCACATGCAGGCGCTGCAGCGAAACGGGAAGCCAAGGGTCGGCAGCCGCGGCGATACCATCCATGGCCAGCACGGCATGCAGACACGCATCCAGCCAGGCTGGGTGCACAACATATCGAGGATCGGTCGCGCCTTCCCGGCTGCCTTCTTCGATGGTGTGCTCGATCCGTGCCAGCACTTCCCAGTCTGTCGCCCACACGTCCTTTACGCCTTGGAACGCGGGGCCATAGGTGCCGCCCCAGGTCGCGACTTGCGCATAAAACGCGTCGCGCGAACGCGGGGACAAGCGAGCCCGCAGCGTCGCTGGTGCTGGCCAGTCATCGCGGGCAGAAACAGGCGGTGTGTCCGATTCGCAAGGCCCGCCGATGGTTGCCCGGGCGTGTGTTCGCCAGGCATCGCCCGATCGACTGGCGATCTGGATCTGCGCACGGGCTGGCTCGCTGGAGTCGGGGACAGCGACGGTCTGCAGATTGATGCGGTCGCGATCCGGCAGGAACAGCGGCTGCAGAAACTGGGCATCGTGAACACAAAGCAGGGACTGCGGAGTGCGCTGCTGCGCCACGGCCAGTGCGATCTCCAGATACCCGCTAGCGGGGAAGATCGGCAGACCTTCCAGCTGATGATCGCGCAGGTAGGCAAGACCACGCGGCGCATCTTGCGCGGCCTCTTCTTGCAGGCTCAGCGTTGCGCTGAAGAAGCGATTTTCCGGCTGCGTGACGACGAAGAACGGTCGGCCCAACAGTGGATGCGGGGCCTGTTCGTTTGCAGATGCAGTGCGCTCGATCGCGCGCGTTGCCTGCGCGGTCGCGGCCGGTTCTTCATCGTCCAGCCAGCAGCGCTCGCGCACAAAGGGATAGGTCGGCAGCGCCCGCGGATCGACGGGAGCGACGTGTGCCGCGGTCTCTTCTGGATCGCCGGGTGGATCGACGGGGCCGTCCAAGCTGGGCAGTGCATCAAAGCGGACTGGGATCCCTTGGCAGTACAGCTGAGCCAAGGTCTCAGTCAGGCAGCGATCTTCAGGAGCATTCCGCCGCAGAGACGGCAGAAGTAGCGCGTGTTGGCCCCGCTGGCGCAGGCCTTCGCTTAGCGCGGGCAGCAGCACTGGATGGGGACTGACCTCAAGCACGATCGGTGCGTCGCCGCGGAACAGGGGCTCTAGCGTCGACCACAGCTGAACCGGCTCGCGCATGTTGCGGAACCAGTACGCGGCGTCGGGTACTTGCGATCCCACGTCTGCAGCGGTCACCGTCGACAAAAATGGGATCTCAGCGCCACGCGCCTGCAGGCCAGACAGCGCATGTTGAAGATCCGATCGCAGCGCATCGACCTGCGGGCTGTGCGATGCCGCGTTGCCCCCCGCCAAACGTCGGCAAAACACGCCGCGATCTTGCAAGCGCAGCAGAAGCGATTCGATGGCCGCTGGATCACCGGACACGACGCAGGTCTGCGGTCCGTTTTCGGCGGCAAGAGATAGCTCGCCCGCCGACTGATCGCAGATCTGCTGGGCTTCGGCGCGCGACAGGCTGATCACAGCCATTGCGCCCTTGCCCACCAAGCGCATCAGCAAGGCCGAGCGTTCGCAGATGATGCGCATCGCATCCGACAGCGTCAGGCAGCCCGCGGTGTATGCGGCGGCCACTTCGCCCATGCTGGTGCCGACCACGGCGCGTGGCTGCACACCCAGCGACCGCCACAACGCGGCCAAGCCCACTTGGATCGAAAACAGGATCGGCTGAACGTGATCGCCGCGTTCCCACAGATCGGGACCACCCGATCCACTTAGATCATCCAGCAGGTCGCGGCCGGTCTGTGCGTGCAGGGCTTCGGCACAGGCATGTACCGTCGCTGCGAATACGGGCTGCGTGCGAAGAAGGGCCTGGCCCATGCCCCGCCACTGACCACCGTGACCAGAAAAAAGGAAGATCACAGCGGGGGCGCGCGCAGCGCTGGCTTCGCCTTGAAACAGACTGGGATGTGGCTGACCTTGCACCAAAGCGGACAGGCCATCACAAAGGCTGGCAGCGTCTTCGCCCAACACAGCAGCCCGCAGCAGGTGATGACTGCGTCGTCGGCTGGCGGCTGCAACCAAGGCACGCAGAGCAGTCGGCGAAGTCCCTGCGCAGCGATCGATGTAGGCCCGCGCCAGATCGCGCAGCGCGACATCGGCTCGGGCCGAGATGGGCAACATCAGCGTCGGCGAATTGGTAGCCGGCACAGCCTGGACGGTCGGTGCTGCCGCAGGAAGCGGCGGTTCTGCCTGCGGCGTCGGCGAATCGAGCGACGAATCAGAGACCTGAGTCGCCGTCGCTGCGGAGCGCTTTTGACCAAACAGCCCAGCGACATACAACGCGGACAGGCAGCGCAGCAGGCTGTGGTGTTCCTCTTCGCCGCGACGCGAGCACGCATACGTAAAGCCAGAGACGCCCGCTGCGCGCAGCACGCCCTGGATGCCGTGCAGCACGATCGGATGTGGCGCGATCTCGACGAAGTGGCGAAAGCCCTGATCCACCAGGCCAGCGATGACACGCGCGAAGCGCACCGGGGCCGATAGATGCGACACCCAGTACGCGCGATCGAAGTGCGTATGCGGCTCGGGCTTCCCGCTTTCCATGGAGTAAAGCGGCGTGCTGCCGGGCCGCGGGCGAATGCCGGCCAAGCCGCGCCACAGATCGTCGTGCAGGGGTCGCAGGTGTGGGCTGTGCCCGGCGACATCGACCTTGATGCGGTGGCAGGGAATGCCGCGCGCATCCAAGGAAGCCAGCACTGCATCCAGCGCCTGCGTGCTGCCGCTGAGCACCGTGCTGTCGGGGCTGGCCTCGATGGCGCAGCACACCTGATCGCGGTGCGAGCCAAGCGCGTCGTGAGCCTGCGACCAAGGCAGCGCGACCAAGGCCATGCCCCCCTGGCCGTGCACGCGCTGCATGACCTGCCCTTGCACGCACGCGACCTGCACCGCTTCGTCGATGCTCAAGATGCCGGCGGCATAGGCGGCAGCGACTTCGCCATTGCTGTGACCGACGATTCGGGCCGGCGCGCAGCCATAGGATCGCAGCAGAGCACTTAGCGCGATCTCGATGGCAACCAAGGCAGGCCAGCTGACTTCGATGTGCCCCAAGCGTGAAGCGGACGGAGTCGCAAACAGCGCATCAAGCAGGCTCCAGCCGAAGCTTTCTTTCACGCGATGATCGCAGCGCGCGAGGTAGCGACGAAACAGCGGCTCGCGCTGAAGCAGGACGCGGCCCATGCCCAGCCACTGCGATCCCTGGCCCGAGAACACCCAGACCATGGGCTCAGCGGAGGTCACGCAGCCGCGATAGGTGCCGATCTGCGGAGGATTCTGCAGCGCAGCGGTCAGCGCCTGCTGTCGTTCCCGCGCCGATCCGAAAAGAACCGCCAAGCGATGGGGCCCCGACGGAAACGGCGGGATTCGAAGCGTGGACGATTCTTCGACCTGTCGCCGCAGATCGGCTTCGCTGTCGGCCGCCAGGGTGACCAGCGCACGCGGTGCGGACTGCGCCGCTTGCAACACCACATGCGCATTGGTGCCGCCCATGCCGAAGCTGCTGACGCCCAAGGTCGGCAGATCCTCGGCATCGTCATCGGGCCATGGCGTCGTCTGGTCTTGCACCTGAATCGGCCAGTCGGCGGGAATGTGCGGGTTGCGGGTCTGGTAGTGCAGGCTGCGCGGCAGCGTGCGGTGCTGCAGGCTCAGCGCGCCTTTGATCAGGCCGGCGATACCAGCCGCAGCTTCGGTGTGACCCAGGTTGGTCTTCACCGATCCGACGCGCAGCGGACGATCGACCGCGCGGCCTGCGCACAGCACGCGGGCCAGCGCTCCCGCTTCGATGGGATCGCCCAGCGGAGTGCCGGTGCCATGCAGTTCGACATAGGTCACGGACTGCGGTGCCACGCCGGCATTTTTGTAAGCGGCCGTCAGCACGGCTTCTTGCGCCAGGGGATTCGGGGCTGAAAAGCCGTTGCTGGCTCCGTCGTTGTTGACGGCAGAGCCGCGCACCACGCAATAGATTCGATCGCCGTCGCGCTGCGCTTGCAGCAAAGGCTTGAGCACCACCAGGCCCGCCCCTTCGCCGCGGATGCAGCCGTTGGCGCGAGCATCGAATGTGAAGCAGCGCCCGTCGGGAGACAGGGCTCCGCCGCGCGATACCAGCATGGTGCTTTCGGGCAGCAGGCACAGGTTGACGCCGCCGACCAGCGCCAGGGATGTCTCGCCGCGACGCAGGCTGTCGCAGGCCAGGTGCAGCGCGACCAGCGACGACGAACACACGGTGTCGAGCGCAATGCTGGGCCCCTGCAGCCCCAGCGCGTACGACACGCGGTTGGCGACAAAGCTGTGGAAGTACCCCATCACGGTGTGCGGAGTGATGGCGCGCGGACCGCGGCGAACGATCAGCTGCGCGTATTCCGACCACATGACACCGACGTAGACGCCGGTCGGGCTGCCGCGCAGGGCATCGGCAGGCAGACCCGCGTCTTCCAGCCCTTCCCAGGCCAGCTCAAGCATCAGGCGCTGCTGCGGATCCAGCTGCGCTGCTTCGCGGGGCGAGATACCGAAGAACAGCGGGTCAAAGCGATCGACGTGCGGCAAGAAGCCGCCGCGGGTCGACCGAATGCTGCCCGGAGCCAACACATCAGCGCTGTGCAGGGCCTGTGCATTCCAGCGCTCGGGCGGTGTCTCATCGACGGCGTCGATGCCCTGCACAAGAAGCTGCCAGAACGCGCCCAGATCTGCGGCCTTGGGAAAGCGACAGGCCATGCCGACGATGGCGATGGGCTGACTGGCGTCGGTCGATAGCACCCGCCCAGGTGGCGCGGCGACGGCTTCGGGGCGACTCAGAAAGGCGGCCAGGGCTCGCGGGGTCGGATAGGCATAGGCCAGGGTCGGCGACAATACGCGATTTGCCTGCTGAGAGAGCTCACGTAGTAACAATGACAA
Organism: Polyangia bacterium; assembly: GCA_041908565.1. Lineage (GTDB taxonomy): Bacteria > Myxococcota_A > Polyangia > Palsa-1104 > JAEUJZ01 > JAEUJZ01. The sequence continues at coordinate 11,039 of JAYRFD010000664.1, forward strand.
AGAGACTGAATCAAGGCCGATTTCGCTAAACGGAATATCTCCACGTACTGGTTTATTCGACCCGCTGAGATGCGTAGTCAGCCAGTCAAGGATCTGTTTTTCGCATTGTTCCTGTGAGCCAAGATCTGCATTTTCTGACGACACTGCATAAAAGGGTAGTGCCGCAGAAAAAGTGCGTCAACGAGATTTGATGTGCGAAAATGCGATTCTACGGGGTTTAAATTAGCTGTTTCGCCTCGGCCAAAGCAGCGTTGTAGCCGGCGCTTTGCAGTTGTTTAATAGCCAAGGAAAGATGCGGATCAGCATCTGCTTGCTTTCCGTAGTCACGGCAGCTAAGCCCATAAAATAGCTCGGTTTGTGCGGCACTCCCCACCAAGTCGGCCGCGCGGCAGATGCGCCTCGCCTGGTCGGCAAATTCGCTGAGCGTCAGCACGATCAGGTCGGGCGCCCCCAGCACCGTCAGCGACGCCGTGGAGCCGGCGAACATGCCGATCTCGAACCCCACTTCCTCGGCGATACGGGCCGAGATCGGGTCGTGCACCGAGCCCGGATGCACGCAGGCCTGGCCTTCAAGAATGTCGCGAACCCGCCTGCGCCGCGCGCTTGCCGTCATTGCCGTTTCCTTGCTGCGTTGACCCCTGGGCGGGCGGACCTTAGCGTCGAACCACACAGACGAGGAAGCGATGTCCAACCTGCCCCAGGAACGTTTCGAGACGCTGCACGAGATCGTCAAGAAGCTCGCGGGCATCGGCAAGACCGAAACCCTCGACCTCGCCTTCGGCGACCCCGAGGCGGTGTTCGGCGCGAAGTACACCGCGACGACCTCGTGGCTCCCCAAGGCGGACACGACGGTCGGCGACTACCTCGCGGCGGTCCGCGACGGCGGGTCCGAGGCGGCCGTCACCAAGGACGCCGCGATCGGCATCATCGAGGACGGCAGCGAGGAGCTCGCGCGGTTCGGCATGTCGGACCCCGCCGACATCGGCCGCGGCTACGCGGAGGAGGACGAGGAGCGCAAGGGCCTGGTGGTCGAGCTCCGCCAGCTCAGCGCGTCGGGCCACCGGCCCCCCGTCGAGGAATGGGTCAACGTGTGCGACGCGCTGTTCCGGGCGATGGTGTACCTCAACAGCGGAAAGCAGACCGCCCTCGACGCGGCCGAGCCCCTGAATCTCGACCTGAGCGGCAGGCACGTCGCGTCCAAGCCCACGCCCCGGCGGCGCGCGCACCCGCGGGCGAGACCCCTCCCCACGCTCTCGCTGCCGCTCCAGGCCCCCTCCTCCGCCCCGACGCAATCCCTCACCCAGGCGCCGCTCCCCGGTCAGGCACCGCTCCCCCGCACGTCGTCCGGCGCCGCGCCGCTCCCCGCATTCTTCCGCTCGGGTGACACCCTCACCTCGCTCCCGACCCAGCAGTCCTCCCAATCGCAGCCGTCGGTCCCCGACCCGCTCGCCGACCGCACCCCGCCCTCCCCGCCGTCGACCGGCGCTCGCAACGCCCCGGGCTCATCATGGCGGCGATTTATGCGCAGTTGCTGGAAGAAATCGAGCGGGACGGATTCCAGGTCCTCGACAGGCGCACCTCGCTCACGCCGCTGCGCAAGCTGTGGATCGCGTGGAAGACCTGGGTGAG
>JAYRFD010000665.1:0-2569 GCA_041908565.1 Polyangia bacterium
AGCAGGGATCGGATTCGGAATCGAGCAGGCATGCGCGGCGAGCAAAGCAACCAGCAGGCCGGACACAGCTGCATCGGCAACGTGAGCTTTGCCGACGAAACGAAGCGCATGCACGGCAGCGGTCAGGCCGAAGGCGTCCGGGGGGTGGACAGCGTCCGCGGCGGACCGGATTTCGGACAGGCAGACCGGGCAAATTGGGATATGTTCCGCCCATGAAACGGCTTGCTCGTTCTTCGCGCTGCGTGACGGCGCTCTCCGCTGCCTGCCTTGCGATCGCGCCGAGTGTTGGCTTGTCGTCGCTGGCCTCGCTGACGCTATTCACGCTGGCCTGTGAGAGTCCGCCGGTGACCTCGATGCACGCGCTGCCCGGCGGGACCGCCCAAGCGGCCGACGGCGACTTCTTTTCGCTGCCCTTCCCCAGCGATCTGCGCTTGCAAGGTGGCACGTATGACCTGTCGGGACTGCCGCAGGTGGCAGGTCAGCCCGGCAAGTACGCGCGCTTCTTGGATCGCAAGATCGACGGAGCCGGCAACAGCGCGGCCGTGTACTTCCGCTTTGCGGCATCGCTGGATGCGTCGACCCTGCCGCAGAGCGGAGCCGACAGCGTGCTCGATCGATCGAGTGCGTTTGTCGTCGATGTGACGCCGGGATCGCCGACGTATGGCAAGCGCCACCCGGTGCTGGTCGCCTTCCATCCCGAAGAAGGGCAGTTCATCGGCAAGAACTGGCTGTCGCTGCGCCCGCTGCCCGGCCTGCCGCTGCGCGAAGCGACGACCTATGCCGCGGTGATCACCAGCCGCGTGCGCGGTGTGAAGGGCGAGCGCGTGCAGGCGCCCGAGGATCTGGAGCGCTTGCTGGACGCTCAGCAGCCCCGCGAGGAGCCGTACCGCACAGCCTGGGGCAAGTACAGCGCGCTGCGCGAATACCTGGACGGCGCGCCGCTGTCCGGCCAAGTGGTGCAGGCAACCGTGTTCACGACGGGACGACCGACGGCGGGGATGCACGCGCTGCGCGATGCCGTGTACAGCACGCCGGCCCCCAAGACCACCGACCTTACGTACCTGCGCAGCCACGATGGCCTGACCCACCTGTACACGGGTCACTTCGACTCGCCGAACTTCCAGCAGGGCGAGCCTCCTTATTTCGACGGTGGTGGCGGCATCAAGACCAACGCCGATGGCAAGCCGCAGATCGCGCGCACGGAATCGCTGCGCTTCGCTCTTTCGATCCCCAATGCCGACATGCCGCCGAGCGGCTGGCCGGTGATCTTGTATGCCCACGGCACGGGCGGCGACTACATGACGTTTGTGCGCGAAAACCTGGACACGCGCGCCGCATTTGCCGAGCTTCCCGACGGAAAAGTCGCGCGCATGGCGATGATCGGCATCGATCAAGTGCTGCATGGACCACGCGATCCGGCGCGCAGCGATCCCGAGATCACGTTCTTCAACATGCAGAACCTGGAAGCGGCACGCGACAACGTCAAGCAAGGTGCGGCCGACGACTTCCAGCTTTTGCGCTTGGTGGAAAACCTGACGCTCGAGCGCGCGCCCGAGACCGGCCGACCGATCCGCTTTGACCCAACGCGCATCTATTTCATGGGCCACTCGCAGGGCGGGCTGACCGGGCCGCTGTTCCTGGCGGCCGAGCCCAAGGTCAAAGCCGCCGTGCTATCGGGGGCTGGTTCGGTGCTGATTCTTTCGCTGCTGAACAAGCGCGCGCCCACCGATATCGCCGCCCTGGTCGAAGGCCTGCTGATGGAGCCCGCGACGGAAGATCACCCGCTTCTGAACTTGCTGCAGGCGTACTTCGAGTCCGCGGATCCCAACAACTATGGCCCGCTGTTCTTCCAGCGACCGCCCAAGGGCTTTGCGCCCAAGCACGTGTTCCAGACGCTGGGCATGGGCGACAACTTTACGCCGGTGCCGAACATCGCCGCCTTCGCGCTTTCGATGGGCGTGCAGCCGATCGAGCCGCGCCTGTACGACCTGCAGGGCCTGTCCCTGACCAACCAGCGCTGGGGCAAGGCTCCGGCGCTGGACAACGCCGCCGACGGCAAAGTGACCGCCGTGCTGCGTCAGTACACGCCGCCGCCCAAAGAAGACGGCCACTTCGTGATCTTCGACCTGTGGACCGCAAGGCACGACTGGACGCGCTTCCTGGCATCGCACGCACTGACCGGCAAAGCCGTCCTGTACTAGCCCGCGCAGCCGCCTGCCCGCATGGCGCTGTGTGGGACGACGTTTACACACCGCAAGCGCCCCTCCGAATCACCGGACCCACCTGCCGAGCCGGACTTTCTTGGAACGCCGAGGTCATCGGCACGGCCCGAGCCGCATGGAGGCCCGGACGGATCACAGACCCGAGCCTGTGCAGAAGGCTTAGCAGCCTGCGCTCGCCCGACGCTTGCGCTCAAGACCGGCGACCCAGTCCCGCGCTGCCGCTTCGTCCGCATGGAAGCCGACGGGGGACGACATGCCGTACAAGATCCGCATGCCATTGGCCAGCAGCGTCGCCAGGCTACGGCTCTGGACGTTGGCGTCGATGTTGGACACGCCCAAGATCGACG
>JAYRFD010000666.1:0-2046 GCA_041908565.1 Polyangia bacterium
CTGCTGTCCCGCCTCCGTGTGCAGACGCTGCCGATTTCCGACGAAGAAGCACAACAAGTGCGCGACTGGGATCGCCCTGAAGATCTACCCCCCAGCCTGCGTCCCCGCACTGAAAAGCGCGCCGACTGACGCCCACCCCGCTATCCGCCGACGGCGCTAGGGCTCTTGCGAGCCGCGCAGTGCTTCCGCCTGATAGTGGGCGCGCAGCGCGTCGATGATGTCCTGGATGTCGCCATCCAGCAGCTTCGGCAGGTTGTGTTTCGTCAGCCCGATGCGGTGATCGGTGATGCGATCCTGCGGGAAGTTGTACGTGCGGATCTTTTCCGACCGATCGCCCGACTTCACCTGCGCCCGTCGAGCATCGCGCTCCGCCGCTTCCTGCTTCTCGCGCTCGATGTCCAGCAGCTTGCTGCGCAAGATGCGCATCGCCATCGAGCGGTTCTTGTGCTGCGATTTCTCCTGCTGACAGCGCACAATGATGCCGCTCGGAATATGCATGATCTGCACCGCCGAGTCGGTCGTGTTCACCGACTGTCCACCCGGGCCGCCAGAGCGCATGACTTCGATGCGCAGGTCTTTTTCTTCGATCTTCACATCGACGTCTTCGGCTTCCGGTAAGACAGCGACGGTGGCGGCCGAGGTGTGGATGCGGCCTTGGGCTTCCGTCTCGGGCACGCGCTGCACGCGATGCACACCCGATTCGTACTTCAGTTCCGAATACACGCGACCGCCGGGAGGGGCGCTGATCATCGCCACCGCTTCCTTGATGCCGCCAGAGGACGACTCCGACAGGCTGAGGATTTCCAGCGTCCAGCGCTTGCGTTCGGCGTAGCGGCAGTACATGCGGAACAGATCGCGAGCAAACAGCGCCGCTTCTTCACCGCCGGTGCCGCCGCGGATTTCCAGGACGATGTTCTTTTCGTCGTTGGGATCCTTGGGCAACAGCAGCACTTTCAGCCGCTCTTCCAAGGTGCTGCGCTCGGCCGTCAGTCGCGACTCTTCTTCGCGAGCCATGGCGCGCATCTCGGCGTCACTTTCGCGCAGAAGCGGCGCGTTTTCTTCCAGCGCCTTCACCGTCTGTTTGTACGAACGGTAGCTGTCGACAATCTCGGCGATGTCGGCGCGCTCTTTGGCCAGCTTTTGAAACGTCTGCTGCTTGGCCAACACCTCGGGATCAGCGAGCTGCGTCTCGAGCGCGGCGTAGCGGGCTTCGACCTCGGCTAGCTTGTCGAACATTGACATGGGCGTGACACGGAAAGTGAGGAGAGCGGTGGTGTGAAAGCTGCCAGAGACGGTGCCGTCAAAAGGACGACTGACGATGCGGCACGCGCGCCATGCAGCGAGCGGTGTGATTCAGCGACGGTTGTGCCGTCGATTTCACACGCGCTCTACGCTTTGGCTTCAGCCTTGGCGGGCTTGGCAGGCTTGGCGGCCTTGTCTGCCTTCTCGGCAGGCTTGGCGGCCTTTTCGCTCTTGGCGGGCTTGTCCGCGGCGGGTGCTTCGGCCTTGGGCGCAGCCTTGGGGGCCGGGGCTGGAGTCGCTCCGCCCGCCGGCAGTTGGTAGCGCTTCTGGAAGCGCTCGATGCGTCCCGCCGAGTCATTGAGCTTCTGCCGACCCGTATAGAAGGGGTGGCAGCGCGAACAGATTTCAACGGTGAAGGTGCCGCGAGTCGATGCGGTCTCGTGGACGGCGCCGCAGGCACAGGTGATCGTGGCGGTTGTGTAGCGGGGATGGATTCCGGCCTTCATGGTCTTCTAGGTCCTTAGAAACGCAGACATTTTCACGGTCCTGCCAAGCGCAAGGACCATGAGACCGCCTTTCATATCCGGTCTGCTCTGAAAGAGCAAGAAGATCGTTCGGAGCGCGCCTGAGCTGCGTGGGGCCATGGGGCAATCCGGTTGGCCCCTGCAGGCTAGCCGCAAAGCGCTTCAAAGCAGGGGGCGTGCTGCAAAGCGTTTCAAAAGGGAACCGCGAGCGCTACGCTGCGATCGTTCATGTTGCGGCTTCGAGATAGCGGTTCGGCAACCAGCCAGGCGATTGGTCCCA
>JAYRFD010000667.1:0-2232 GCA_041908565.1 Polyangia bacterium
CGCGGCGTTCATCGCGCACCTGGACACCATGCGACTTCTGGCCCGCATGCTGCGCCGGGCCGGCGTCGAGATGATCTACACCCGCGGCTTCCACCCCAAGCCCGACATGAGCTTCGGCCCTGCCTTGGGCCTGGGCGTTTCCAGCCTGGCCGAGATCGTCGACATGCGGCTTGAGAGCGTGGCCAGCGATGGCGAAACCGGTCGTCGACCGTTGTCCGCTGCCGAGCTTGCCGAGCGATTGTCGGCGGCCGCCCCTGAAGGCTTCGTGATCGATCGCGTGGTGCTGCTTCCCGACGGAGCGCCCGCCCTTTCGCGCCTGATCGACAGCACCGAATTCGCGCTGGTACTGCCCGATGGCGATACGCCGCCCGACCTGACAAACGTCGCGACGTGGTCATCGCGTCCGCTGGTCGTGCAGCGACGATCGCGCGAGCATCGCGAGGTCAAAGACATCGACGTGGGGCGTTACCTGCTGCATGCCGAGGTGCTGAGCGCCGAGACTGCCGCCGCGCTGCGCGACACCTTGCACATGCATGCCGCAAACCAGCCGCCGACTGCGACGCCTGGTCCCGTGCTGGTCGCGCGCCTGCGCGTCGTACAGGACGGAGGCGCCAAGCCCGGCGAGGTGGCCGAGGCTCTTTTGGGCTTCCCACCGCCGCCCGGCACCCGCTATGCCCGCGTCGCGCTGTGCGGTCCGGCTGGCGCCGACCTGTGTGATCTGGTGTTGCCGCCGCTGCGCCCGTCCCCCGCCCCGCGCACCGTCGAGCCACAGGCCGCAGAAAGCGCGTCCTGATTCGCGGTCGTTCAGAAGAATTATCAACCAATACAGGCGGACCGTTCGTCAATCTGGATTGACCAATATTTCTGGGTCTTGTCTGGCTTCGCCTCGAACACGGTGGCTTTCGGTCGGCGGATGGCCTGGCGAATCGGTAGGCCAGCGGGGCGTCTTCCGTCTGAAATTCGCTTCGCCGAGCTAGCAGGCTTTGTTACTCTGCGCACATGAAGCGTCCTCGCAGGCTTGGTTGCTCTCTTCGCCCGTGTGCTGCGCTGGTCTCTGCCGTCCTTCTGGCATCGCTTTCCGCCTGTACGTACCGGCGCACGCCCGACGATCTGCGCGGCCAGGATGTCCGCTTGGTGTTGGTGCATACGTCCGATGTGCACTCGCGGCTTTTGCCGTACCAGTACGCGCCGAACACGCCGGATCGCGCGCTGGGACTTCTGGCACTGCCGGGCGTCTGTCGCAGCGATGGCTTGTGCAGCACCGACTTTGGCAAAGGCTGCAAGCAGGACAACGACTGCGTGGCCTTTCCGACGGCATCGGTCGGTGGCTTGGGCCGCATGGCGACGCTGGTCAAGCGAGAGCGCGAGCGAGCGCCGCGGTCGCTGCACCTGGACTCTGGCGATATGTTCCAAGGCGCGCCGGTCTTCAATCTGTTCAACGGCGAGACCGAAGTTCGCGCCATGGGCCTGCTCGGCGTGCAGGGCATGGCGCTGGGCAACCACGAGTTCGACAAGGGCGCCGTGATGCTGGGCCTGCAGCTTATGAACAACGGCCCCAACTTTCCCATCCTGGCCGCCAACTACGAGTGGGCCGATGCCGACGATCAGCGCGCCCCCAAGCTGGGCCGCTTCATCCATCCGGTGTCCGTGTACAACGTCCAGGGCGTGCGCATCGGCGTCATCGGTCTGGGCAATGTCTCGTCGCTGAATAGCTCGGTCGAAGGTGATAACTCGCTGGGCATTCGCGCGCGCGAAGCCAAGCAGGCGGTGTCGGATCTGGTGCGCGTGATCCGTCCGCAGGTCGATCTGCTGGTGCTGCTAAGCCACGCCGGCCCCGACGAAGATCAGGTGGTCGCGGCCGAGATCGCCGATGACGCGGTCGAAGCGCAGAACATGGACACCAACCTGCAGATGTTCGGCGATGTCGAAGGCATCGACGTGATCTTGGGCGGTCATCTGCACGTCGTGTACAACCCACCGGTTGATCTGGCGCACTATGACACCGACGGAAACTTCGTTGGGCACACCATCATTGTGAACTCGGGCGCGTTCGCGAAGTTTGTCGGCTCGCTGGACATGGTGGTGCGCATGGGCGATCCCGATGCGCTGGATCCACGCCTGCACCGCACCTTCGTCAAGAGCTACACCTATCGCGCCATCCCCGTCACCGAGCGCGTGTGGCGCGACGGCGATCCTGAAGATCCCTGCGATCCGCTGATTCGCTGCGACCCG
>JAYRFD010000668.1:0-5252 GCA_041908565.1 Polyangia bacterium
GGGCAGCTCGATGTTCATGTCCATCGACACCGCGATCAAGCAGGCCATCGAATCCAAGCGCCGCGTTGAAGAGGGCAAAAAGCAGGTGGCAAAAGAGCTGGCCGATGCCCAGGCCGGCCAGCCCAAAGACGATTGCCGCGTCGGCGACCTGTACCGCAACGCGGAACAGTACACGCAGGCCATCGCGCATTACGAAGCCTGCAGCAAGTCGGGGACCAAGGGGCGCGACGACGTGCTGCCCCTGCTGTTGCTGTCGGCGTTCAACGGCGGCCTGTGGAAGACGCTGCGGGCGCTGCTGGCCGAACAGGAAGCCCGCGACCCGCTTTCGGCCCAGCGCTTCCGCAACCAGTACCAAGGCTGGATGCCCACCGACGAATAAGCGAATCGGACTGCGACCAGCCCAGGGCAGCGCAAGGGGCCGGCGGACGCGGGCCGGCGGACGCGCGCAGGCAGGACGCGGTTTTTCTCGCTTCATTTCAAAACAGCAACGGCGTTACAGTGGGACCGCTGGAGCCCTAACGCATGGGATTTCTTGATCTATTTCGCCCCAAGTGGAAACACAGCGACCCCAACATTCGCCTGGAAGCCATCAAGGATCTGTCCGCCGATGACGATCTGCCGCGGCTGGTACAGGTGGCTCGTCACGACCGCGACGTGCGGATCCGTCGCATCGCCATCAAGAAGATCGATGACCCGGACCTGCTGCTTGAAGTCGCGCAGGCCGAGCCAGACGAAGATCTGCGCCGCGATGCCATCGAAAAAGCGGCCGAGCGAATGCTGTCGGTGGCGCTGCAAGCGGATGGCGCGGCTGAAGCGGCCGACGCCATTGCTCGCATCAAGACCGGCGATGCGGCCCGCGATGAACGAACGCTGACCGAGATCGTCTGCCGGGCCCGCTTGAGCGAAGCCCGTCACCTGGCCTTCGAGCGTCTGAGCGAGCCGCGGTCCTTTGCCGAAGTGGTCCGTCGCGGCAGTGACAGCGATCTGCGATCGTCGGCGATCGACAAGCTGCGCGACGAAGAACAGCTGGCCGATCTGCTGATGGCCAACCTGACCAAAGAGCTGCCCAAAGAGCTGTCGCTGCGCGCCCTGGAACGCGTGAAGTCGCGCGACCTTTTGGCCGAGCTAGCCCAGAAGGGACGCAGCAAAGCCCTGCGCACGCTGGCCCGCGAAAAGCTTGGGCTCAGCGTCGTGCCAGACGAAAAAGCAGCGCCAGCCCGCGGCAAGGCAGCCCCCGCTGCCAGCGATGGCAAAGCCAAGGCCAAGACCGCTGCGGCGCCCGGTGCCGACCGACGCGAGCAGCTGTGTCAACGCCTGGAGATCGCCGCCAAGAGCGATGATCCCAGCGACTACAGCGACACCGATGATGTGATCGCGGCCGCGCGGGCCGAGTGGCGCGGCGTTCCCGGTGATGCTCCGGCGGCGATGAACAAGCGCTTTGAACGAGCGGTCAATCGCCTGCAGCAGCGACGCGATGCCTTCGTCAAGCGACCGGTTGCCAAAGACGCGGCGACGGTCATGCCAGTCGTTGCCAAAGAGCCACGCGAAGCGGCCAAGGCACCGCGCCCACCCGCTCTCGAAGACAGCGCGCCGCGTGCACCCAAGCCAGAAGAGCCGACCGCAGCAGCCGACGCGGCCGAGCCCGCGAAGCCAGCCGCCCCGCCCGAGCTATCCGACGCCGAAAAGGCCGAGCGCGCCGCTCGGGCCGCCCTGCGCGAGAAGCGCGAAGCGGAGCGCAAGGCTCGCGAGACCGAGCAAGCCGAGCGCATCCAGAAGGAAGCAGAGCGCCGCGCCGAAGACGATCGTCGAAGGCAAGAGGAGCAAGGTCGCAACCTGGCTCGCGTCGTTGCCGAGTGCGAAAAGCTAGAGCGCCTGGCCACCGCCGAAAACCTGAAGGTCAAGCAGGCCGAACAGGTGCTGAAGGCGGCGCACGAAGTGATGGTCAGCGCCAATCCGCTGCCGCGCGAAGCGGGACCGACGACACGCAAGCGCTATGACGCGGCGCGGGCCGCCGTGGTCATCCGGCTGAACGACCTGCGCGACAAGGAAGAATGGCAGCGCTTCGCCAACATTCCCAAGCTGGAAGAGCTTTGCCTGCAGATGGAAGCGCTGTGGGCAGAAGTCGAAAAGCGCGGGGCAGAGCTTGAAAGCGACGTCGTCCTGGACGTGCTCAAGGCGCTGCAGACCGAGTGGAAGAAGGTCGGCCCAGCTCCGAAAGAAAAGTCGGAAGCGCTGTGGCAGCGCTTCAAAGATCAGGGCGACCGTGTCTACGACAAGCTGAAGGCAGGCAGCGAAGCCGAGCGCAGCGCCAACTTGGCAAAGAAAGAAGCGCTGTGTCAGCGAGCCGAGGCGCTGTTGGCCAGCCTTGGCATCGCGCCCACTCCGCCAGCCTCCTCCGACGCGCAGCCGGCCGGCGAAGGCGCAGCCGCAACGACCGAAAAGCCAGGCCGCATCGACTGGAAGGCGGTCAGCGATGGCCTCAAGGCGCTGCAGGCGGAATGGAAGGCCGTGGGCTTGGTGCCCTCGCGCGAACAAGGCGAAGCACTGTGGGCTCGCTTCAAGGCCGCCGCGGATGCCATCCACGCCGAGCAGCGGCAGCACTATGCCGAACTAGACAGCGAGCGCGCCGAGAACGCGAAGAAGAAAGAGGCGCTGTGCATTCGTGCCGAATCGCTGCGCTATTCCACCGACTGGAAGGGCACCGGCGAGGCGATCAAGAGCCTGCAGGCCGACTGGAAAGCGCTGGGTCCGGCTCCCAAAGATCAGAACGAGGCGCTGTGGCAGCGCTTCCGGGCCGCCTGCGATGCGTTCTTCGAACGTCGACAGGCCGCCTTTGCCGAGCTGGATCAAGAGCGCAGCGGCAACGCCAAGAAGAAGGACGCGCTGTGCCAGCAGGCCGAAGCCTTGGCCGGCAAAGACGAGCTGGATCAAGACGCCGCCGAGTCGGAGATCAAGCGCCTGATGGGCGAATGGAAGCGCATCGGCCCGGCCCCCAAGGCGGAAAACGAAGCGCTGTGGAAGCGCTTCCGCGCCGCCGCCGATCAGGTGTTCGAGCGCGGCCGCAGCTACACCATGCCGGTGTCTGAAGGCGGCGAAAAATTCAGCAACAAGCTGCCGCTGGCGGAAGCCTTGGCCAAGGCGCAGACTGTGGCTCCATCGACGACGGAGGCAGGCAACGCGGGCTCGGCCAGCGAGGTGTCACCGACCTGGGCGGAAGATTCCGCTTCGGCCTGGGCCGACATCGAAAACGAGCTGGACGGCACCGACAAGAAGCCGGCCTAACGCGCTCCCCGGGGGATGGCAAGCGCGCGGGTGGGCGGTGAGACCAGCGACTGTCGCCCCCCCGTGCCTTTGCTCCGTTTCAGCGGACCTTAGGGGGTGGGCGTGCCGCGGCGATGCAGGTCGTGGTGCATAAACGCAGCCCACACCAAGGCATGACGGATGGCTCCGCTGCGCAACAGATCGGGCACCGACGACATCGGTCGCAGCACCACGCCGATGTCTTCTTTTTCGTCTAACTCTTGCGTGCCGACCGGCCTTGCGCCTTCGGCCAAGACCGTGAAGCAGCGGTTGGTCTGAATCGCCGGGTTGGGCTCGACATGACCCAAAAGAGTGAAGCGCTCGGCGTCGTAGCCGGTCTCTTCGCGAAGCTCGCGACGGGCGGCGGCGACGGGATCTTCGCCTGGGTCGATCATGCCGCCGGGGATCTCAAGCGTCAGCGCCGCGGTGCCAAAGCGAAACTGTTCGATCAGGACCACCTGCTGCGCTGCGCCGTCGTCGACCAGCGCGACGACGTTGACCCAGTCGGGTCCGTCCAGCACGTAAAAGTCGTGCTCATGCCCGGTGCGCGGAGACGCAAAGCGCTGGCTGTGCAGACGGAAAATTCGGAAGTCGCCCAGAAGCTGGCTGGCCAGCTTGGGCCAAGGACGCATCGCCATGGTCTTCCCCTTGCTATCGCCTTATCGACTGCCCGTCGCTGCACCAACGCCCACCGGCGGACCCGCCAGCGACGGCGGTGGAGCCGGCGCCGCCCCGGCCGCGGCCGGCACCCCCATGATCGGCGCACCTTGATACGCAACCAAGGTTTCGACAATCGCGTCTTGCAGCGGCTTGGCCGGCATGCCCATCGACAGGTCGTTGAGCACGACGCAGAACGCCAGCGGCGCCCGCAGCATCGACGCTCCGGAAAGCGGCGCGCTGGCAAAGCCCGACAGCGCCGACACGCCGTTTAGTGTCCCGGTCTTGGCGCGCACGTAGCGCTCGGCGATGCCGCCGCTCATGCGGTGCCAGATGGTGCCGTCGGCCCCCGCCACGGCCAGCGATGCCACAAAGTCGGCGCTGATGCGGAAGTCGCGATAGGCCGATCGCAGAAGCGTCACCACCTGCGCTGGCGTAAAGCGGTTCGAGTCATACAGGCCCGAGCCGTTCTGCATCTGGTACTTGCCCGGCAGGATGCCCATGCCTTCCAGGTAGCGCGACACCGCCTGCAGCCCCTTCTGCCACGATCCCGGTCGCCCCGAGCTATCGGCGCCCAGCGCCTTTAGCACCTGTTCGGCCATGAAGTTGTTCGAGCGCTTGTTGATGTCGCGCGACAGCACGCCCAGCGGCACCGAATAGTGACTGTCGATGACCTGCGCCGTCGGCGGCGCCGAGCCACGCCCCGGCTTGCCGCCGACCTGAATCCCCCGTCGCGTCAGAAGCTCATACAGAGTCCAGGCCGCGTACAGGTCGGGGTGGGCGACACGCTTGGCGAAGTCCTGTCCGTTGTCGCTGGTGCGGATGGTGCCGCGCACGCGGATCAGCGTGTGCTCGCGACCGGGCGGCGCGTCCTTTTCTTCTTGGCTGTCGACCACCAGGCTGGTGCGCCCGCTGCCGACGGTGCGTGTCTCGTTGCTGACAATGAAGTACGGCGACGGCGGGTCGATGATGACGCGGGCCGGCTGGCCTTCCCCGGCTCCGGGATAGACGTGCACACCGACGGCGTTGTAGTTCAGTGACACGGCGCCCTGCGGCGCGCGATAGGCGCGGTCTTCGTTCTTCTGCTCGAACGCCGGCGCCACCCGCTGTTCGTCGAAGAAGGTGTCGTCGATCAGGATGTCGCCCTTGACCCGCTTGATGCCGCGCGCCTGCAGCTCGGATGTCAGGCGCCACAGATCTTCGGTCGACAGCGTCGGGTCGCCATAGCCGCGCAGGAACAGGTTCTTGTACTCGCCGCGCTCGCGGTCCCGTTCGGCCAGCAGCGCCGTCTTGAA
>JAYRFD010000669.1:0-1857 GCA_041908565.1 Polyangia bacterium
CGCCCGCGATCATCTTGAGCAGCGTGGTCTTGCCGGCGCCGTTTTCGCCCATCACGGCCCAGCGCTCGCCGCGACGCACCAGCAGATCCAGTCCGCCATGGACGACGCGCGATCCGTAGGCCTTGCGCAGCCCCTGCACACGCACCACGTCTTCGCCCGACCGCGCTGGGCGACGGAAATCGAAGTCGCGTTCGATGATGCGGCGCGGCTCGACCAAGCGCTCGATCTTGTCGAGCTTCTTGACGCGGCTCTGCACCTGCGAAGCCTTGGCGGCCTGCGCGCGGAAGCGTTCGATGAAGCGAAGCTCTTTGGCCAGCATGGCCTGCTGCCGTTGGTATTCCGCCTCGCGCCGGGCCGCATCCAGCTGTCGCGCCTGTTCATAAAAGTCGTAGTTGCCGGTGTACGTGCGGACCTGCCCACCGTCGATCTCGACGATCTTTTTGACGACGCGGTTCATGACCTCGCGATCGTGGCTGGTCATGATCACGGCCCCGGGGTAGTCGCGCAGAAAGCCTTCCAGCCACAGGATCGATTCGATATCCAAGTAGTTGGTCGGCTCGTCCAGAAGCAGCACTTCGGGCTTCTGCAGAAGGATGCGCGCCAGCGCCACCCGCATCTTCCAGCCACCCGATAGATTGCCGACGTCCGACGCCACTTGTTCAGACGACAGGCCAAGGCCGGCCAGGATCGTCTGCGCCCGCGCTTCCAGGTCGTAGCCACCCAGCTCTTGAAAGCGCGCCTGCACTTCGCCATAGCGCGTCACGGCGGCATCCAGCGCATCGGGATCGTCGCCGGTATCGCTGGCCATCTGCGCCTCCAGGGCCTTCATCTCTTCGCCAAGCTCGGCCGCTTCGCCCGATCCGGCGATGGTCTCGGAAAGCACGCTGCGCCCACGCAAGCCCGAGATGTCCTGGTTGAAGTAACCGACGCTCAGACGGCGCGGACGTTCGACAGTGCCTTCATCGGGGGTTTCTTGCCCCATGATCAGGCGGAACAGCGTGGTCTTGCCGGCCCCGTTGGGCCCCACCAAGCCGATCTTTTCGCCCGCGTTGATCTGGAACGAGGCTTCGACGAACAGCACCTGTCCGCCGTACTGCTTGGTCACGTTGCTCAAGGCGATCATGCACAGACTCTTATGCGAAGGGACGAAGGCGCGCCGACGATCCGGTCGCGCATCGAGTCGCGCATGATGCCAAAGAGCCCCGCGCAGTGGGTCAAGATTCGTCGGTCGCAGCGACCTTGGACAACCGACGTCGGCCCCGCCACCACAGCAGGCATCCTTGCCCCATCACCAGCAGCAAAAGCAGGCAGGTCACCACCGGCCACAGCAGGAAAAACATCGCGGCATTGGCATCGCGATACGTGATTCCAAGCCAGGCAGCACTGCGCAGAAGGAAGTCAACGCAGGCTGCGTAGATCGCAAGTCCGAAGGCTTCCATTATCGTTCGCCTCGACGGAGATCTGCGGTCTTGTTGGGCAGATCGCGGCTCCGTTCGCGCAGGCGAATCGCTTGCCACGCGGCCAGCAAATACAGCCCCCACATGGCACCGGGCCACAGCAGACAAAACAGCAGCAGGTTGGCCAGGCCATATCCTTCGTTGGGCCGGTCAGGCATCAGCACTCGCCCAATCGCATGCAGGCCGTGCACCGTCTGACCGAACAGCCCGTCGTCGCCAGCCAGCCACGGCGGAAGCTGCGGCGCATGACGGCAGCCGTGATTGTGGCAGTGCCAGGTACAGCGCTCGGCAACGAAGGCCTCGCGCGGGATGGTCTTTCGCGGGAAGGGCAGCGGATTGCCCCAGCGCAGCACACCCCAAAAGACCGCGGCCACCATCGCAAGCGGAAGAACAGCAATCA
>JAYRFD010000670.1:0-2075 GCA_041908565.1 Polyangia bacterium
CGCTGGCCACTTCGTAGGCGGAAAGACGATATCGTCCGTCGGGCTGCGCTTCGCCAAGCTCGCTGCGATACAGGAAGTTTGGCGACTGCAGCATCGCCGCGATGACCTGCGCGATGCCCTGTTCAAAGCGCGGCGCAGCCTGTGAAAGCGCCTGATAGCGCGCCTGTTCCGACGCAGAAAGCGGACGACGAAACGCCCGCAGGCCAAAGCTGCGCACGAACTGTTCGCTGCACACCGCCCGATTCCCCCCACTTCCATCGCAGGGCAACAGCGGCTTCAGATCGCCCGCCACCGTCGTCGCCAGCGTCTGCGCAACCCGGCGATATTCTTCCGCGTGAACCGGACTTACCACGCGCGCATCGCTGTGATCGTCAAACGGAAAGCCATCGGGACGCGTATCCGGCGGCAGGTTCGCAGCCACATCCACCGTCGGATTCGGCGGCGCGCTTGGCTTGCACGCAACCGACACAACCGAGTTCTTTCCGCCAAAGCCATCCGGCACTTGGTTGGGGTTTTCGGGATCCGCGATCCAGTCTTTCTCGTCGACAACAAACTTGTATTGATACGTCCCGACATCCAGGCTGCGGCGCAGGCGAAACACTCCAGAGCCCGCGTCGTACGTCAGCGGCCAGCCCCCCGCCGCCACCGTCCCCGGCCAGCCGTTCATGCTGCCTGCCAGGTGCACCGTCTTGGGCATGCTACCCGTCGGCTTGTAGCGAAACTCTGGCGCTGGACAGCGCGCGTCGTCCCAGCCAAACAGCGTGTGGATTGTGTTGCGATACTCGCGCCGCGACAGCAGCCGCAGGCGGCGTGGCCCCGTCGATTTGTCGTCGCACACCGGCTGCGCCATCACAAAGCCCGACAGGATGTAGCGCGCGACATCGCGAGCGCAGCTTCCTTTGCACAGATCCGGCCGCCCTTGCGGCATCCGAGCGTCGATGATCGCGGTTAGCTCTGCTTCGCCGCGCGAAAAGCCGCGCAGCACCGGACCCGATGCGCCCTGCCCTTGGTCGCCGTGGCAGACGGAACAAAGCTCGTTGTACAGCGCCGCCCCTTTGGCCAGCGTGTTGGGATCCGGCGGATCCGCGCCCTGCCCGTCGCCATAACCGCCCGGACTGGCACAGCCCACCAGCGCCGAAACCAGACCCGAAAAAAGCAGACCCGAAAGCGCTGGGCCGATCCGCCAAAGCCTGACCTTCCCGCGACCCCACCGACAGAAAACCGGCGCCGTTCCTTGCACCGCTTTTGGCACCGCCACTTGCCGCCGTTCCATCGGGTGCTGTCTCATGGCTGCGCATCGAAGCACAGCCGGAATCCACGCAGCAAGCCCTGATCTGCAGCGATTTCTCGACGCAGCGCACGCCACCAGCCGCTGCGAAAATTGTGCGCAGAACGGCTCAGTCCGCCGCCTGTTCAAACACCGCTTTGCGGTCGGGTTCGCTCGCGGAGGGTCTTCCCGTACCGGCCAGACCGGCACATGGATCCGTGATCAGCGATCTGCGATCTGCGATCCACGTCCGCGATCCGCGCCTGTTCCCCACGACCGATGCTGTACAGACGCCCACGCTTGGCGGTAGCGTGGCCGCGACGTGCCCGACTTCGGCGTCTACATTCACTTTCCGTACTGTGCCAAGCGCTGTCCGTACTGCGACTTCGCCATCGCCGTGCGGCGCACGATTCGTCACGACCGCTACCTTGCGGCCGTCGAAAACGAGCTTGCGGCGAAGGCTCCCTGGTTTGCCGGACGGCGGGCCGTTTCGGTGTACTTTGGCGGCGGGACACCGTCGCTGTGGCGACCTGACTGCGTCGCGTCTGCCCTGCACTGTGTGCTTAAACAATTCCCGCCCGCATCAGGAATCACGCCCGAAGTCACGCTGGAATGCGACCCGGCCGAGCTAAGCCCGCTGACCGCCGGAGCCGACGCGGTGCAGCGCCTTTCTGCTCTGCGATCGGCTGGAGTCAACCGCCTGTCCCTGGGTGCGCAGTCGTTTTCTCGTCGACACTTGCAGGCATTGGGTCGACGTCATGGTCCCGAAGACATCCATGCAGCGGTGCGCGCCGCGCGGCAAGCCGGC
>JAYRFD010000671.1:0-9642 GCA_041908565.1 Polyangia bacterium
CGTCCAGAAGCGGAGCCAGCGCCCGCCAGGACGCCTGCGCATCCACCCAGTGCCAGCTTGGGTCTGCGCGCTCGATGCGAATGGCTCGAAGCGGCATAAACCGCAGCACACCCGCCTGCTGGCCCGCCTTGCACAAGGCGGTCAGCGTAGATCCGTCGCAGCCAAGAAGCGCCAAATGGGCCCCGTCTTCCGTGGACTGCGTCGCCGGATCCCATCTGCCCAGAAACAACAGGGTCTGCAGCGCTGCACGTGGCTGCCCCGCGGCCCATTCGGGCAGGGGGCGTTCCGTGGCCGAGGCGGAGGCAGGCACCATGACCCCACAGGGCTATCACAGCCGTCGACAAAAGACCATTTCGAGCTGCTTCTTGCGCAGCCTGCAGCGAACCTTCGCTGCCGCGCAGCCGACGTTGCGTGGCGTGCAGCGGAGGTTGAGTGCCGCGCAGCCAACGTTGCGTGGCGTGCAGTCGAAGTTCCGTGGTGCGCAGCCAACGTTGCGTGGCGTGCAGCGGAGGTTGAGTGCTGCGCAGCGGACGTTCTGGGTCGTGAGGGGCGAGATTTGTGGGTCTGACCCGCAGCGTTCTGGGTCTGACCCGCAACGTTCGCTGCTGGCAGCGAGCGTTCCGTGGTCACAGCGGTTGAGCGAGCGTGGCCGGCACGCGAGGTCGGCTGCGCGGCAGCGAAGGTCGGCTGCGCGGCAGCGAAGGTTGGCTGCGCGGCAGCGAACGTCGGCTGCGCGGCAGAGAAGGTCGGGTGCGCGGCAGCGAAGGTCGGCTGCGCGGCAGCGAACGTCGGCTGCGCGGTAGAGAAGGTCGGGTGCACGGCAGCGAAGGTCGGGCGCACGGCACGCAACGCTGGCTGGCTGGCGCTGGGCAGAGGCTCGCGGACCCGCAGCGATCGGGGTCGATCGGACACGATTCGATGTTCAAGTCTTTACGACAACGAGGTGGGGAGGCTCATCCAGCTTGGCTGGATGAGGGGGACCTGGAAAGGTCCCCACTAAACAATGAAGTGGATAGACCCATTTGCGCGCGGGATGGGGGGCCTGCTGGGCTGGCTGAGCCCGGGCGGACGATTTTTTTCAGCGTCGGTAAGCTGCAGAAAAAACACAGAAAAATGCAGAAAGGACTGGCCGATCGGCGAACGAGCACTAGGCTTTTTCGGCGGGGGATAAATCAACGGCCCAATCAACGGGCCATTTGAGGAGTGTCGATGCCAAACTCACAGAACCGCATCAGTGCCCAGTTTTCTGCCGCCGATCAGGACAAGTTCTTGAAGGGGCTGGCAGACCTGCAGAAGCTCTTGCCGTTTGCGCAGAGCCTAACTGCCGAGGAGCGAGCCGATCTGCACCGGGTCGGCGATCGCAACTTGGCCTTCATCCGCAAGGCAGCCGAGGCGGTGAGCGCCCACGCCGCCGCGCTGCCGCGCAACTTCGACGAAGTGGAATTCCGCAAGGACGCCGAGCTTGTGCATGCCATGTATCCCGTCGTGATGGCTCTGCGTCAGCTGGTCAATTCCGTCGAGGACACGTATCACCTGGCGGCCAGCGAAGCCTATACCGGCGCGCTGTGCGTCTATCGATCGCTGCGTGACAACGATCAGGACGGTGGCATTGAAGCGACGCTGGACGACCTGTCCGCTCGCTTTACGCGCCGGGCCAGCAGGAAGCCGGCCCCGCCCGCTCCGTCGCCGGCCCCGCCGGCCCCGTAGCACGTCGTAGCACCGGCTGCGCCTGACTGCGTCGAACGCCCGTCCCTGCCATCCATCCTTCGCTGCCTCGGTAAAGAGCAGAGCGAGGAACCAATCTTGCACGGACGGCGACGGCGCCCGCAGCCACCGTTTTCACCGCAGTGCGCGGCGTGGTCCACCGCGGCCGGCCCGCGACCTGGGGACCGCGCGGCTACGCTCGCCAACGTACGGTCGAGTCCCCGCCCCTTGTGACCCCAGCCCGGTGCGCCCGCGATCCGATCCCCCGCGGCGGGCCCAGCACCTGGCCGGGGCCAAGCGGGCGGGCCGAACGGTGGGTCGTCCAGGGCCTATCTGTCCACGGCGATCGGCTTGGCGGGTCTTTTGCTGCGTGCGCCCCCGTCGCTCGCTGGCTGTGGGCGCAGTCCGGTCGCGTGGCCGGCAGAGTGCGGCTGCTTGGGGCCGTGCGCGGCCGAGCGCAGCCAGCCCAAGGCAGCGACTCGGGGCTGCCTGCAAGTCGGATAGGCAGGGACCCTGGGGACAAGATGCTCGGGGACGCAAAGCCAGGGGCCTTCAGCCAATCTGCCCCACCCGAAGCAAAAATGCCCCGGCCGGCCCAGTCTGGTGCATGCTCAGATCGGCGCCGGTGGGGCGCCTGCTGTCCTGGCCTTCGGATTGCAACCCCCCACGAGGACGGGCGGAAGGGACGGTGGGGACTTACGGAGTGCTCGACGTGAGTCGATAGCTCTGAGCGCCTTCGAGCTCGGTTCATGTGTTGAACGCTGCGCCGATATTGCAGGCGGCTGCCATATGTCGTTTTCGTCTGGTGGCCAATGCAGCGGTGTAAGCGGGTAACGAACGGTTTCAAAATATGGTTCGCTCATCGAAACATAGATAAGGAGCGTATATGAGGAAGTTAACTATCCACACAGTCGGCTTGCTGGCGGGGCTTGCAGCGGGCTGCAGTCCTGGCGAGTCGATGCCTCTGGGGCTGTTGGCGGGGACTCCGCCAGACTCGCTGGCTGATCGCACGCAGGCAAACTTCGTGAACGGCGACTTCGAGGACGGCACGCTGACCGGCTGGACGCTGACCACGCACCTGCGTCCAGTGATTCCGGTCTATCCCCCAACGAAGTTTTCCGACCTGGGCCTGATGGCCGGCGGCACGAACCTGACGCGGGTCGGGACCGGTGCGCAGCCCGAATCGGTGGTGCCGACGGGCCTGGTCGCCGGCGACAGCCTGAAGTTCCCGCGCTTTGGCAAGAACGCGGTGATCATCAACGAATTCGCTGGGAATAGCACCAATGCCAATGTCCTGCGCCAGACCATGACCGCAACGTTGGCGGATATCGATCCGTTCGACGACAAGATTCACGTGCGATTTGCTCTGGCACCTATTCTTCAAGACGGTGCTCATGCACCCAATGCGCAGGCGTACTTCTTTACGGTTCTGCGCAATGAAACCAAAGGCCAGGATCTCTATTCGACGTTCAACTTCGCGAATCAGCCGGGGATCCCCTACAAGGTCAGCGTGGCCGCTGGGTCCACTGCCCGATACACCGACTGGCAGATCTTCGATATCGCTCCGGGCCCCACGGGCATCTCGCCGGGCGATCAGGTCTCGCTGACCTTGGTCGCCGCTCGCTGCCAGCCCAACGGTCACGGCGGTCAGCTATTGGTCGACGGCTTTGGCACCTTTATTCCGTCCCTCAGCATCGTCGCCAGCGGTCCCCAGGCAGTCAACGTGGGCAGCAACATCACGTACAACTTCCACGCCACCAACGGCAGCGGGACCATCGCCAACAGCGTCGTGGTGCGCGAAAAGATCCCGACAGGTACGACGTTTGTGTCGGCGATGGGCGCCACCTGCACCGGCCCCGATGCCGGCGGCTACTTGACTTGCAACCTGGGCACGATCCAGCCGGGCCAGGCCAAGGACTTCCAGGTCGTCGTGACGGCCCCGGCGACCGCGCAGACTGTGGTGAACGGCGACTACTCGGTCTCAGGCACCGGGCTGAACCCCTTGCTGGGCCCAGCCGTCAGCACGAATGTGACCGCTGGGGTCAACTACACCGATCTGGTGGTCACGGCAGCCAGCAGCGTATCGGCGGCCAACACCGGCGAGCCGGTTGAATTCACGGTCACCGTCAAGAACAACGGGCCGACGGCCGCGCCGATGGCGGCGATTACCAACACACTGCCGCCGGGTCTGACCGGCGCCACCTGGACCTGCACGGGCGCGGCGGGCGCGACCTGCGCAATGGCCAGCGGCACCGGGGCGCTGAGCACGATGGCAAACCTGCCCGTCGGCGGCAGCGTGACCTATGTGGTGAAGGGCACTGTTGGGGCGGGCGCTTTGCCGCGCATGGACTATGTGGTCAACGCGGCGCCCGGCGGTGCGATTGTGGATGGCGACATCAGCAACAACGTGGCCCAGGCCAGCACCGCGGTGGGCCCGACTCAGTCGCTGTCGGTCAGCAAGGGCAACGGCAATGGCACGGGGACGGTTCTCAGCCGGCCCGACGGCATCTTGTGTGACGCGACTTGCACGACGCAGAGCCGCAACTTCTTGGCGGGCTCGATGGTGCTGCTGCGGGCGACGCCGACTGCGGGGGATACCTTCGCGGGCTGGGGCGGCGCTTGCGCCAATGCCGGGCTGATGCCGACCTGTACGGTAACGCTGGATGCCGCAGCGCAGGTGACGGCGAACTTCATCAATGGCATGGGCCCCGGTGGGACGGCGGACTTGCAGGTGGCCGTGACCGACAACCTGAAGGGCAAGCTGCCGGCCGCCGGCGCGCCAGTGCAGTACACGGTGGATGTGTCGAACGGCGGTCCCGATCCGGTGTTCGGCGGCATGCTGGGCACCAACCTGCCGGCCAACCTGAACGGCCTGACCTGGACCTGCATGGCGACGGGTGGCGCGGCCTGCAGCGGTGAGATGGGAGTCGGAGCGCTGCCGACCAACGTGTCGCTTTTGCCGGGCGGCAAGCTGACCTATGTTCTGTCGGGCGTGGCGTCGGCGACGCCGGTCGATCCGATGATCTTCGGCGCGGCCGTGCAGCCGCCTGCCAACGTGACCGATCCGAATGCCAACAACAACCGCGCGGCCTCGATCGTCGGCAAGCCGCAGAGCGGCGATCTGTCGATTGTCATCACCAAGAGCCCGGATGCCGCCAAGCCGGGTGAAACGACGACGTACACGGCACAGGTTGCCAACTCGGGCCCGGACACGGTGACGGGGCCGCAGGTCGTCATCAACCTGCCGCCGGGGGCGCAGGTGCTGATGGCTCCGGCCGGTGACGGCTGGACCTGCTCGCGGGGCGGTGACACCTATACCTGCGTTCGCGACACCGCGGCGCCTGGCAATCTGCCGCCGATCACGGCGCAGGTCGTCACGCCGGTGCCTCTGGCGGAGGGTGGCCAGGGCTCGACGGTGATCGGCACGGTGGGGGCACCGCTGGTCAGCGATCCGAATCCGAACAACAACACGTCGATCGTCGATGCAACCAAGGCGCCGGTGGCCAACGCCGACCTGCAGCTGGTGTTGACCAAGAGCCCGGTGCCCAGCCCGCTGGGCGCCGAGACGACCTATACCGCGCAGCTTTCCAACAAGGGACCGGCGACGGCCCAGTCCCCGGCGGTGACGCTGACCCTGCCGCCGGACAGCGTGGTGACTTCGTTTGCGCCGGGCGACGGCTGGAACTGCGTGCGCAGCAACCTGACGTTCTCGTGCCTGCGTTCGTCTCTGGCTCCTGGCGATGCGCCGCCCATCGTGGTGAAGGCGGTGACGCCGGCGCCGGCAGATGGATCGATGAACGGGGGTGCCCTGGTGGGTGAAGCGACGGCAGTTCAGCTGCAGGATCCGAATCCGCTGAACAACGTCGCATCCGTCTCGGCCGGGTCGCCGGCCGCCACTGGAGCGGATCTGAGCGTGAAGCTGAGCCGAGATCCCGATAGCGCGATGCCAAACGGCCTGGTGACCTACACGCTGCAGGCCAGCAACAAGGGACCGGATGCGGTCGACGATGTGCGGGTGTCGCTGGTGCTGCCGCCGGGGGCGGAAGTGGTGATGGCTCCGGCGGGCGATGGCTGGACGTGCACGCAGAACCTGAACACCTATGTCTGCACGCGGCCGCGGCTTTCGCAGGGCGATGCGCCGCCGATCACGGCGCAGATCCGGCTGCCGAAGAACGGGGATCCCTCGATCTTCGAAGGCGACGGGGGTGGCACGGCGACCATCGGTGCCCCGAACAACACCGATCCCAACGAGTCGGACAACGTGTCGAGCCTGACGGGCGCGCTGTACAAGCTGGCTGGTGGTGGTCTGGGCTTCGGCTGCTCGATGGGTCAGCTGGCGGCGCAGGGGACAGGCAGCGGAGCGTCGCTGATGCTGCTTGGCCTGGCGCTGGGCCTGGGGCGTCGGCGCGCGCGTCGCGGTCGGCAGGCGCGTAGCTAAGCCACAGGTAGTTGCCCCCGTGCGAGCCCGCACCGCAGCCGGGCTCGCCTTCGCCTGCTAGATTCCCGCCGCTTCTTCTGTCACAGCCACCCCACGCATGCCGCAGACGCCCCGAACGGAGCGCTGACTCGTTCTGCACAAGGCGCGAAGCGGCGGGTCTACTTTCAGTCGTAGAGCTTCGTCGGCGTCCGCCTATCACGCATCGCCGGGCAACGTTGTCTGGTGTGTGGCGCGTTGTTGCCGATGGGCGCGTTGGCGCCTGTCGTCTGGAAGATCGACGGCGGGAGACGCGCGGGAAGTGGGGCGGGCGGCGCGGGGCGCGGAGCGGACTGCGTGCCTACTTGGCGGGACGGATGCGCGTGGCCTGAAAGCGACACGTGCCGCTGGCTGGCAGGCCCGTGATGTCGATCGTCAGGTGCATCTCGCCGTCCCCGGCGAAGTCCCACTGGTAGTAGTAGCCGACGAGCGGCTCGGTGTGCTTCCAGGTGTGGGTGCTCTCGCCCGGCTGGTACTCGCTTAGGTCGTAGGGCTCACCGGATCCGGGGTGTTTGGTCACGGCGTGCTTGCGATCCGCTTTCCACTTCGCCGTCACCTCGTACTGAGAGGAGTCCTTGACATCCAGCTTGAGGGAGCCGCCCAAGATGACATCGAGGTGGATGGGCTTGTCGCCGCAGGGAAACGGTTCACCGTCGCCCACTGACTCAAGTCCTGGGTACTTCGGACCTGCCGGGTTGGCCCGCTGCGCGGCACAGGCCACCGATAGCAGGGGAAGCAATAGCGTGAGAGCACGGACACGGGATCCAATCGTTGGCATAGAACCTCCAGACCTTAGGCGCAGTGTAACGCGATCGACGGGTCGCTTGTTTGCAACCCAGAAGTCCGCGACCGGCGACGGAGCGGTCCGGCGCTGGCGCCCGACACCGGTTACGCCAGGTCGACCGCCAGCGGCCCGCGCGAGCCCGATCGAAAAACCAAGCCCCAGAAACGACAAAACCCCATCGCGTTAGCGACGGGGTTCCCGAGCCGGCTCTGCCGGCGTGTCCTTGTGGAGCTGAGGGGAATCGAACCCCTTACCTCTTGAATGCCATTCAAGCGCTCTACCAAATGAGCTACAGCCCCAGGGGGGATTGCTGCAAGGCCCGGAAGAAGTAGCCCGAAGGCGTGGGGGGCGTCAACAGTTTTTTGCGCAGCGCGTGCGATGCGGGGATTGGGGGTTGCCAGGGCAGGGGCAGTTGGACGATGTTTCGCGGGCTCTATGTCGACGCCAAGCACATCGTCATCGTCACCAACGCAGCCGGCTGATTCGGCTGCTTCTTCCCCGACGACTGCGGGGGAACCTTTTGCCGAGGCGGAGGGCCGAGGGCAAGGGCAGGGCAGGCCCCCGACCTTGGCGACTGCCGACGCGGGGTCTGGCAACGAAGGAAGCGCTTGGTCCCCCGGCGGCTGGCTGGCGCGGCCGCTGCTTGCGACGGCTGTGCTGTTCGGGCTGGCGGCGCTGATCCTGGTGCTGCGCGTGTCGGCGGACGGCCTGTGGGATCCCTATGAAGTTCGTCTGCTGGAGCTTCTGACCGACGCCAGCAACCCCATCGAAGGGCAGCCGCTTTCGCAGCCGATCTCGGGCTATCGATCGCGGATTCTGCTGTGGCCGCTGGCGCTGGGTCTTAAGACGTTTGGCGTCAACGAGCTTGGCGCGCGCGTGCCGATGGTGGGGCTGGCTCTGCTGACGCTGGTGGCGATCTTGGGCTTTGCGACGTGGCTGCGGTCACGCATTACAGCGACGGCGGCGGCCTGCGTGATGCTGACGGCTCCGCTGTTCTTCATCAGCGCGCGTCTGGCCAGCCAGACACTGTTGCCGATCTTGGCGCAGGTCTTGGCCGTCTGGGGTCTGGCCCTGTTGGCGCTGCCGCGGCGATCGCAGGGCTTTCTGGAGCCGCTATTGGGGCTGGCCCTGTCGGGGCTGGGCCTGGTCTTGGGGACCTATGCCGTGGGGACGCTGCTTGGCGTCGCGCTGCCGGCCGGAGCGATCGCCCTTTCGTGGATGATGGCGTCGGACGAAGCAGAGGCATCGTCATCGGGGCTGGGGCTGCGTACCGGGCTGGTGATGGCCGGGCTGGGGCTGCTTTGTGGTCTGGGCGCAGCACCGGTCGTTCGTCTGATCGTTGATCATGGAACGCATTCACTGCCGACCGCAGCAGCGGCGAACACGGCGGGGACCTTGGGTCTGCGCTTGCAGATCGCAGCGGCGGCTTTTGTGACGGGTGGGGCCGCGCTGTTTGCGCTGGGCCGACGGGCGCTGCCCTTGGTGGTGGCCGCGCTGGCCTTCGCGCTGGCTGTCCTGCCGTCTGGGCCAGCAGAAAAAGCCGCGGTCTTTTCGCCGTGGCTGGCTGGCGGGCTGCACTGGCCGGCCAGTCGCGACATCCAGGTCGATACTCTGCTGCGCGGGCTGGGCTTTGCGCTGTTCCCGTGGAGTGCGCTTCTGCCAGCGGCCATCGTGGGTCGCTTTTCGCTGGGCGCGCGTCGGAAAGACTCCGACGCCGCGGGCCTGTCCGATCGCCAACCATCGGCGCGGTTTGGGGTGGCTGAGCACCTGCCTCTGTGTTGGTTTGCGCTGGGCTACCTGCTGCTGACGCTGCATCAGGGGCTGGTGGGTGATGTGCCGTTTGTCGCTTTGCCGGCGATCGCGGTACTGCTTGGGTCGTATCTGGAAGATCTGCTGCGCGACGATCGAGCCGGCGGGGCGCTGGCGGCGGTCTGCACGGCGCTGTGCGTCGTAATCGTGGGCCGCGATTTGCTCTTGGCACCGGAACAGCTGTTGGCGAGCGCCTTCACCGAGTCGCTGCGCTGGCCGCCTCCGCTTTCGTGGGTCGGGCAGGCGCTGATGGCGGTCGCGCTGCTGTCGGCCGCTGCCTTTGCCGCAGCGCTGTGGGCTGGTGGAGCGTGGCGGCGACGCGGGGTGCTGACGCTGCTGGGTCTGTCGCTGGTGCTGGGCGCCGCGGTTGTTCACGGCCTGTGCCCGCAGCTTTCGCAGCACGTGTCGTATCGCGGGCTGTACACCCGCTATCAGCAGCTGGGCGGTGGCAAGCTGGCGCTGTTTTCGGTGCAGCAGGCCTCGGGGAAGATCTATGGGCAGAACAGCACGCAGCTGTACACGCTGCCCGAGCTGATGCAGTTTCTGGCCGGGCAAGGTGGTGAACGCACTTTCGCCATCGTTGGTGCGAACGAGATGGGTGGCATCGATCGCGAAGCCCATCTGCGCGGACTGCAGTACTTCGTCATCGACGACAGCAACGCGCAGTATGTGCTGCTGTCCAACCGCCTGCTTCCGGGCGAGCACGATCTGAACCCGCTGCGTCGCTTCGTCAGCAGCCAGCCCCCGCAGCCGCGCGTGCCGCTGCAGGTGGTCTTTGACGAGCGCATCGAGCTGCTTGGATACGACGCGCCACCCGAGATCGCGCGCGGCGAGGAGCTGGTCATTCGCCTGTACTACCGCGTGCTGAATC
>JAYRFD010000672.1:0-2346 GCA_041908565.1 Polyangia bacterium
GCTGCGGATGTAGTAACGCATCGCTTCGCGCGTCAGAAAGTGGCCGGTCGCAAACGTCGCATACGACGGAGACTCGTCCACGCAGTCGAGCACCGGATAGATCAGAAGCTGGGCCGAAAGCGGCAGTCCCTTTTCACGGGCCTGCAGCGCCACCGCCGCCGCCAGGTTGCCCCCCGCGCTGTCACCAGCGACGGCAAGTGCGGTCGACCGCAGGCCCAGCTCGGTCGCCTGCGCGCACACCGCCTGCGTCACTGCCCACGCATCGTCGTAGGCCGCCGGAAACGCATGCTCGGGTGCCAGACGATAGTCGACGGCGATCACCACGCGCCCGGCGGCCCGCGCCAGGGCTCGGCACACGCCATCGTGCGAATCCAGGTCGCCGACCACCCAGCCCCCGCCGTGGAAATAAACCAAAGGCGGCGCCGGCTGCGGTCCCGCCGCCGGGCGATAGATGCGCGTCGCGACCCCGGCCAGAGTCCGATCTTCGGCAGAGACATCGGCGGGCGGGCGCCCAAAAAGCCACGGCCCCAGAGTCCGCGTCAGCCGACGCATCTGCAGCCGCGCCTTGGCCGGCGGGACGCTTTCGACGGGCGGGTTGGTCTTTTCCGTGATCCAAGCCGCCACCCGCAGAGTTCGATCCACCATGGCGGCATTATGCGCCCGGCAGGCGAAAATTAATCAGATGAATACGGCCTTTCTATTTTGATTTACAAATCAAACCACCAAAACCACTGATTTGAAGTCTTATTCTGGCATCTGCACAGCGCCGCGATGCCAACCAGACCCAGGGGCGCGGCCTGGTCAGTGTGCGGGTGGGACGCGGCGATGGCAGCTTTGCCGTGCCACAGGACTTCGCCGTCGACGCCGAACCGCAAGACATCCAAGTGAACACGCTGTCCGGCGGTCGCGATCCGGTGCTGTTGGTCAGCGATGCGCAGGGCCCCGAGATCACCCTTCTGCGCAACGCGCTTCACAAACCCTAGCTACCTCGCCGGGCTCGCCCCCCATCGGCGACAGCGTTGCACAGCGTGGGCCACCGGGTCTGCACAGTCCGCAGCCTCGCCGATCGAAAGCACTCGTACGCAGAGGTCTCTCTTGCGACACTGGGAGCTCTGCATGTCGATCGACTTCACGATCCTGTGTGCGCTCTCACCGGCGAAGTTCCTGGAACGGCGTGTCAAAAGGCTGTCCTGGGATCCCGCCACCGGCTGTGGCGACTTTGGCTCCATGTCGCTTCGCCTGGACACACTTCAAAGCGAAGATCCGCTGCCCGACCCAGGCTGGGCGACCAGCGTCTCCTGTGTCCTTCGAGCCGAAGGTCATCTATCGGACAGCCTGTTCGACCGCTTTGATGCCTGGATGCTCGAGCTAGCCGAGACGACCCACGGAGCGGTCTACAGCCCCATGGCCGGCAAGTTCCTGTACATCTGGCCGGGGGTCGACCGCGAACCGACGATTGCGCGATCGTCCGCGCTGCTGGCTGCCAAAGACTATGCCGGGCTGGCCCGCTGGATTGCCGAGCTAAGCGATGCCCATGCGGCAAGCCATCGCACGCCGTGTCCAGCCTGGTATCAGCTCGCATGGATCAAGGAAGCCTCGGTGCGCCCGCTGAAGCGCGCGGTGGCCACGGGAGATGCAAACACGGCACCGCTGATCGTCGCCCTGCATCGCGCGTATACCAGGGCCTGCTGCCTGGATCTGGATGACTTGGCGATGCTGGTGCAAGCCGCGGCCAAGCTGCCCAGCCTGGCATCCGACCCCGACCTGCAAGATCTGGCGACCCGACGGACGCTCCTATGACCCCGATGGAACTCGCACCGCGAATCTCTCTGTTTGAAGGCCGCAGCATTCGCGTCTTTCAAGAGTCGGACTTCATCGGCTTTCGCGCCGCCAAGGGCCATGCGTTCACGTCGCCCAAGCGCACCGGCACGCTGCACCTGCGGGACGAATCGATCGATTCGGTGGCGGTCGCTGCGCTGCAGTCCCCGGACTGGGTGGCGCTGCGGATCCACGGCGACTTTCGCGAAGGGGAACTGCCCGATGACATCGAATTCGCCCCGGTGGCCGCCGACGAAGCCGCGGCGATCGTGGTGCTGTTGAACGATCGGCTGAAGCTGCCGCGCGTGCCTCCCGTTCCGGATCCCATCTACCCCTACCGGCTGACCCAGACGGGACCCAGTCAGCTTTCGGACGGAGCGTGCATCCGCGTGGTCGGTCAATACGGCCCCGTACACTTTGAGGGGCCTGACTTTGAGGGCGCATTGCTCAAAGGCGATCGGGCCCTGCTCAAAGGACTGATCGAGGGGAGGCGCTATGCCGTCACTGGGATCTACGATCCGGGCCTGA
>JAYRFD010000673.1:0-5152 GCA_041908565.1 Polyangia bacterium
GTGCTCGTCGAACTTCGCGTAGTCCACATTGGCAAAGCGGCGCTCGGGATAGTCGCGCGACACCATCAGCATGTCGTCGGAAAAGACAAACCCGACGCCGATGATCAGGTCAAAGCCGCGCGCCGCCAGAAGCCGCAGCCCGGACTCGCGATCGGTCCCCTCGCCCGGCTCTTTGAACTCGGCCTCGACCCAACGCTCGCGACCTGCGCGATCGACCCCGCGAAACGCCGCATCGTTAAACGACTTGTCACCGCGCCCACCGACGTCGAACACCAGCCCGACGCGCAGCGGCCCCTGCCCACTCGACGTCGCGCGCGCTGACGAGCCCGATCCGGATCCTACGGGCCACAGCAGCAAGGCATTTAACACCACCAAGCCCAGCGTCACCCCAAGCAGCCGCCGCAGCAGCGACTTCGACCGGCTCGCCGGGTCCGCAGAGGGCGGCATCTCCCGTCTGGGGTTGGCTCCATCTGCGGCTTGCGAAATCAGACGCGCCTGCACATTGGGCGTCTTATCACACAATGCTGACTGATGTATCCTGTCGACATGTCCCGTCGAAAGGTCTCGACGACAATCTACATCACGGAAGAGCAGGATCAGGCGCTCAAGCGCCTACACGCCGAGACCCGAGTTCCCGTCGCCGAGTACATTCGCCAGGGCATCGACATGGTGCTGGAACGGCACCGCGCTGCCAGCGCCGCCCAGCGCCAGCTGACCTTTGACGACCTGCTGCCGCGCCGCAGCTAAGGGCCGCAGCTAGGCGCTGCCGGGACGACCGGGCTTGGGCGTCAGAATCTCTCCGAGCTTTTCCCCCGCCCGATCCAGATCGCCGTCGTACTTCAGCACGACGTTTAGCGTCTGTTCCACCAGGCTTCGGTCCAGCGTCTCGGCATGCAAAAGGGCCAGCGCGCGCACCCACTCCAGCGTTTCGGCGATGCTGGGATCTTTCTTCAAGTCCAGCTTGCGCAGCGCGTGGATGACGCGCACCACTTCGGCCACCAGCTGCTGCGGCGCCTGCGGCAAGCGAGCCCGCACGATCGCCTGTTCCCGCTCGGGATCGGGGAAGCCGATGTGCAGGTACAGGCAGCGCCGCTTCAGCGCATCGGTCATCTCGCGCGCGTTGTTCGATGTCAGGACGACGATCGGCACGTGCTTGGCGCGCAGCGTCCCCAGCTCGGGAATCGACACCTGAAAGTCCGAAAGGACTTCCAGCAGAAAGGCCTCGAACTCGGCCTCGGCTCGGTCCACTTCGTCGATCAACAGCACCGGACGGCGCGGCGATCGCAAGGCGCGCAGCAGCGGCCGCGGAAGCAGGAACTTCTCTGAAAAGAAGGCGTCTTCTTCGCCCGCCAAGCGATCGACAGCGTCGCGCAGCGATCCGGTCCCGGCCAGGCGCTCGCCGATCTTGTCGCGCAGCATCTGGGTGTAAAGAAGCTGCTTGGGATAGGCCCACTCGTACAGCGCCTTGGGCTCGTCCAAGCCCTCGTAGCACTGCAGGCGGATCAGCTCCAGATCCAGTGACGCGGCGATGACCTTGGCCAGCTCGGTCTTGCCGCAGCCCGCCGGTCCTTCGACGAGCAGCGGCTTCTCCAAGCGGTCCGCCAGAAACACCGCGGTGGCGATGCGCCGGTCGGCGACATAGCCCTGGGCGGCAAAGCGCGAAAGGACGTCCTCGACCCCCGCGAAGCTGTGACTGGACACCGGATCCGACATGCGCCGCAGCATGACACAAGCGCCGCCGGATCGTCACCAAAGCCGGCAATTCCGCGCACTTCCAGCGGGCTTGGCTTGATATGCTCGGCCCATGTCTTTGGCCGTCGACCAACCCGCCCCGACGTTTCCCGACACCTTCAACTTGGCCGAGTACTTCCTGGACCGTCGCGTGGCCGAAGGCGGCGGCGAGCGCATCGCCATCATCGACGAGCGCGGCCAGTACACCTACGCCGACGTGCAGGCCCAGGCCGATCACGTCGCCGGCACGCTGTGGCAGGCCGGCATCCGCCCGGAAGATCGCTGCCTGATTGGCCTTTGGGACTGTGCCGAATTCGCCGCCAGCTTCTTCGGCATCGTCAAGGCCGGCGCCGTCGTCGCCATGGTCAATCCCGAGCTAGCCGACGCCGACTACCTGGGTTACTTGAGCTACACGCGCTGCCGCGCCCTGATCGTCGATGCGGCGCTGTATGCGCGCATCGCGCCGCTTCTGCAGGATGCGGGCGATGCCATCGACTGCCTGCGCCTGATCCTGGTCATCCACACCCAGTCGACGGCCGAAGAGGCCCCGGTCGTGCATGCTCCTCCGCCCGGCGTGGTCGTGCGGACCTGGGCCGATGTGCAAAGCGGCCCGCGCCGCGGTACCTACCCAACCAGCAAGGACGATCCAGCGGTCTGGCTGTTTACCAGTGGCTCGACGGGAAAACCCAAGGCGGCGGTCCACTTTCACCACGACTTCGCTTACAACACCGAATGCTACGCCAAGCAGATCCTGCGCATCGGCCCCGACGATGTGACGCTGGCCGTGCCCAAGCTGTACTTCGGCTACGCCACCGGCACGAATCTGTTGTTCCCGTTTTCCGTCGGCGCCAAGACTGTTCTGTACCGCGATCGCTGGTCACCCGAGCGGCTGTTTGATCTGGTCGCCCGCCACCGCGCCACCATCCTGACCGGCGTCCCCACGGCGATGAGCCGCATGCTGGAAGCCGACCCCGATCGCCGCCGCAGCCTGCAGCCCTTGCGCGTCGTGCTGTCGGCCGGCGAAGCGCTGCCGGAGGAGCTATACCGCCGCTTCCTTTCCGCCTATGGCGTCGAAATCCTCGACGGCATCGGATCGGCCGAGCTTTTTCACATCTACATCAGCAACCGCTTGGGCGAAGTCCGCCCGGGGTCACTGGGTCGGCTGGTACCCGGCTATCAGGCCCGCGTCGTGCGCGACGATGGAACCTTCTGGGGTCGCGATGCCGAAGTCGGCGAGATCGGCACGCTGTGGGTGCGCGGCGATTCAGCGGCGCTGTGTTACTGGCAAGCGCACGAGTCCAGCAAAAAGACGCTGCGCGGCGACTGGGTGGTCTCGGGCGATCTGTTCCACCGCGACGCCGATGGCTACTTCTATTACGACGGGCGGGCCGATGATCTGCTGAAGCTGGGCGGCATCTTCGTGTCGCCCTTGGAAGTGGAAGGCGCGCTGCTGCAACACGAAGCGATCCTGGAAGTCGCGGTGGTCGGCGAAGAAAATGCCGAGGGCTTGGTCAAGGGCTTGGCCTTCGTCGTGCTGCAAGGCGGCCACCTGCCCAGCGATGATCTGGCTCGATCGATCCTGGCCTTCGGCAAGGCGCGCCTGGCCCACTACAAGGTCCCGCAGCGCGTCGAATTCGTGTCGGCGCTGCCGCGATCGGATCGCGGCAAGGTGCTGCGACGCGTGCTGCAGGGGCGACCGGCGGCGGGCTAGCTCCAGCGGGCTCCAGCGGACGCTGCGAGAGTGGTTCGGCAACGGGCAGCGAACGAGCAACGAGCAGGCAACGAACGGGCAGCGAGTAGGGGGGATCACGTGTCGGAACCATGGAACATGGCGGTGCTGTTTGTCGTCGGCGGACTGGCCGCATCGCTGAACGCCTTGGCGGGAGGCGGATCGCTGATCGCGTTTCCCGCGCAGATTGCCCTGGGCGCCTCGGCTCTGCAGGCCAACGCGACGTGCTCGGCGGCGCTTTGGCTGGGCGGGCTGGCGAGCGCGCTGGGTTACTACTCGCAGCTACACAAGACGCGGCGCTATCTGCGGCGGCTGGCCATCCCCAGCGCCATCGGGTCGCTGGTTGGCGCCTGGCTGCTGGCCATCACGTCAGAACACTTGTTTCAGAAAGTGGTGCCGGCGCTGGTGCTGCTGGCCACGCTGCTCTTGGCGCTGCAGCCATGGCTGCGCCCGTCGGGACCGCGCCGTATGCCGCTGCCAGCGGTGATTGCGCTGCAGTTTCTGATCTGCGTGTACGGCGGATACTTCGGGGCGGCGATGGGCATCCTGATGCTGGCCTTGATGGGGCTGTTTATCGACGGAGATCTGCATCAGCTAAACGCTCTAAAGATGTGGCTGGCGATGATCGTCAACATCGTCGCGACGGTGGCCTTCGTTTGGCAGGGCCTGGTGCAGATCGGTCCGATGATGGCGCTGGCGGCGGGTGCATTTTCTGGCGGCTACCTGGCGGCGCGTCTGGCGCAGCGGCTGGCTCCGGGGCGGCTGCGGATCGTGGTGGTGATCCTGGGGTTCATCTTGTCGTTCTGGTTTGCCTACCGCGCGTGGTTCTGAAGACGGGGGAAGCGACTGGGCTGCGGATGGGCTTGCGTTAAGCGGGCTGGAAATGCGCTCGCTTTGAATGGGCTGCACGGCGGGGGGCCCCGCGGACGCGGAGCATTTTTTCTCGCCGGGGGCGTCGAGAAAAAACACTCCGCTGCGGCCCCCACCTCGTGCCCGGCTTGCTGCGGCCCCGCCTCGTGCCCGTCTTAACGAGCCACGGGTCCCTGTAAGACCTGCGGACTTGGCAGGCAAACGCACCGCGGAGGCTCTGGCTTTGAGCGGGCTGCGGCTGCCCTCGCTTGAAGCGGGTTTGAGGTGAAGGGGGTTACTGCTTCGAGAAGGTGGGGCAGAGGTTGCCGCGGCGGGCGGCGCGGGCGAAGGGGCCGTGGGGCTTGGGCAGGTCTTTGATGGTGCTCAGCGCGGACAGCAGGCTGCCATCGAACAGGCTGTTGCCGGACGGGCCCTTGATGCGGAACTCGACCAGGCGACCGTCGTCGTCGATCTTCAGGCAGGCATCGGCCTGCAGGCGCGCAAGCTCACCGGGGGACAGCATGGTGGGGACGGTCCACTTGGACTGCACGGCGGCGACGATCTCTTGCAGGAAGGGATCGCCGCTGGGATCGGTCGATGTGCCGCCCTGCACGCCGTTGGGATCGCCCTCTTCGACGGCGCCTTTGCGGTCCTCTTCGACCTTCAGATCCTTGAGCGCCTTGTCGAGCTTGGACAGATCGGGCTTGGGCGGCTCTTTGGGCTTGTCCTTGAGCACCGGCTTGTCGGGGTTGTCGGTGACCTTGATCTTGTTGGGGTCCGGCGCCCGCGCGGCGTCCTTGTGCGGCAGGAAGGACAGGTCGCGCTTCTTGCCAAACTTCATCA
>JAYRFD010000674.1:0-5192 GCA_041908565.1 Polyangia bacterium
CCCCCCCAGCAAAGAGGGCCCCAAAAAAGAACTGCGCCGCAGGCATCGAAATGCACTGCGGCGCAGAGAGGGGAATTGCTTCACCACCCAAGCTGGGTGGTTTCTCTTTTAGAGAAGGCTGTTAGTGAGCGTGACCGGCGTGACCGCCAGCCGCCTCGGCTTCATCCTTCGGCTTCTCGGCGATCATGGCTTCGGTGGTCAGCATCAGACCGGCAACCGAGGCCGCGTTCTGCAGCGCAGTGCGCACAACCTTGGTCGGGTCGATGACGCCCGCGTCCAGCAGGTCTTCGTACTTGTCGGTCGCAGCGTTGTAGCCAAGCGTGCCCTTGCTCTCGCGCACCTTGTTGACCACGATGCTGCCTTCGACGCCGCCGTTCTGGGCGATCCAGCGCATCGGCTCTTCGATGGCGCGACGGATGATGGCAACGCCATAGCTCTGCTCGCCGGGGACCTGGAAGCCGTCCAGGATGGCCTGTGCGCGCAGCAGGGCCACGCCACCGCCGGGCACAATGCCCTCTTCCACCGCGGCTCGCGTCGCGTGCAGCGCGTCTTCCACACGCGCCTTCTTCTCTTTCATCTCCGTCTCGGTCGCGGCACCCACCTTGATCACCGCAACGCCGCCGACCAGCTTCGCTAGACGCTCTTGCAGCTTCTCGCGATCGTAGTCGCTCGTCGTGTCCTGGATCTGCGCCCGGATCTGCTTCACGCGCGCGTCGATGTCGCCCTTCTTGCCGGCTCCATCGATCACCGTCGTGTTGTCCTTGTCGATCTTCACCCGCTTGGCGCGACCCAGATCCTTGAGCGTCAGGTTTTCGAACTTCAGACCCAGGTCTTCCGTCACCGCCTGGCCGCCCGTCAGGATCGCGATGTCCTTCAGCATTTCCTTGCGGCGATCACCGAAGCCCGGCGCCTTCACCGCGGCCGCAGACAGCGTCCCGCGCAGCTTGTTCACCACCAGCGTCGCCAGCGCTTCGCCTTCGACGTCTTCGGCGATGATCAGAAGCGGCTTGCCCGCTCGCGCGATCTGCTCCAGCAGCGGCACCAGATCCTTCATCACCGTCAGCTTCTTTTCGCTGATCAGGATGTATGGATCTTCCAGCACCGTCTCCATCCGGTCGCTGTCCGTCACGAAGTACGGCGAGATGTAGCCGCGATCGAACTGCATGCCTTCGACCACGTTCAGCGTCGTCTCCATCGACTTCGCTTCTTCGACCGTGATCACACCTTCCTTGCCGACCTTTTCCATCGCGTCGGCAATCAGCTTCCCGATCACTTCGTCGCCGTTCGCGCTGATCGTCCCGACCTGCGCGATTTCCTTGTGGCCCTTGGTCGGCTTCGACTGGCCCTTCAGGTTTTCGACGATCTTGCCAACCGCAGCGTCGATGCCGCGCTTGATCTCCATCGGGTTGTGGCCGGCGGTGACAATCTTGACGCCCTCGCGGAAGATGGCCTGGGCCAAAACGGTCGCCGTCGTCGTGCCGTCACCAGCGACATCCGAGGTCTTGGAAGCGACTTCCTTGACCATCTGGGCGCCCATGTTGGCGAACTTGTCTTCGACTTCAACGTCGTTGGCAACCGTCACACCGTCCTTGGTAACCGTCGGCGAACCCCAGGACTTTTCGATGACGACGTTACGACCGCGAGGTCCCAGCGTGACCTTGACGGCATCGGCGAGCGTGTTGACACCAACCAAGAGGCGCGCCCGTGCGGCCTCGTCGAACATGATTTCCTTGGCACCCATAGCGTTGCTTCCTCCAGAGAGAGTGAGCGGAAAGAACTCGTTCCGTGTTGCGGACTTTTAACTAGCCTTCGATGACGGCGAGGATCTCGTCCTCGCGCAGAATCAGCTGCTCGACTCCGTCGATCTTCACTTCTGATCCGGAGTACTTGCCGAACATCACGCGGTCCCCGACCTTGACGTCGAGGCTGCGGTGCTGGCCATTGTCGAGCAGCTTGCCCGTACCGACGGCGATGACTTCGCCCTGGATCGGCTTCTCCTTGGCCGCCTCGGGGATAATGATGCCGCCCTTGGTCACTTCTTCTTCGGGCAGGCGCTTCACGATGATGCGGTCGTGGAGGGGTCGGAGCTTGGTACCTTTCATCGAACAACTCTCCTTTTCTTCGATTCGGGTCTCTTTGAAGGGGCACATCGGTCCCAGTGCCGGCATGCCGTCTTGGGGGGGTCATGGGCAACCGGTCGCTGGGAGCCGACGTGCTATCGGATTGGCAAACCTGTTGGCACTCACCCCGGGTGAGTGCTAGCGCGGCGTAGTTTAAGAACTGCTTTTGATGGCGCAAGTAGGAAAGTTGGCGCAGCGCGTGTAGGCCCGTGGTATAGGCAACCCACGGCGTTTCGCTGGCTTACGTCTTCAATGGGTCCCGCCGCCCTCGTGCCGCGGGGTTTTGGTGTCCGCAAAGAAGGGAGTGAGGAAGGTGGCCAGCCGCAGCAAGCCCCCGGTGCCCGCGCCGAGCACCCGACTGCGTAGCTCAGTTGGATAGAGCAACTGTTTCCTAAACAGTAGGTCGCGCGTTCGAATCGCGCCGCGGTCACCGACGGAAAACGCAGAATTTTCCGTCCCCCCGAAAAACCCGCCTCTGGGGACAAGGCGGGGACAGCTTTCGGGGCTCAGTCTAAGAACCTGGCCGGTCCCCATCCGCAACCCTGGCGGCAGCCGGCTCGACTTGCTAGCCGCTGGCGTGCTGGCCCAGCCAATGCCCAGCCTGGATCTGCAGGGGACGGCGCCCGGACGCCTGTTTCAAGTTAAAACACGCGCTCCAGCCTGCCCGGATCGGGACTTGCGGATTGAACAGGCCGTGGCTTTGGCACCTGGGGGGTATTCGCCACACGCAGTAAGCCTTCCCAGCAGCCCGAAAGCGGCTGTGCCAGCCAAACCTCGCGATCCGGCCGGGCCTAGACACAAGGTTGGAAATGAAACAGGCGTTCCGGTCGAACCAATCTGCAGTCTGCAAACCGGAGAGGGCGTTCCAGCCGGCCCGCTTCGCCAGCTGCGACGACGCAGCTGGGGTTCGGGACGGCCGCGGGCAGCACGAGCGCATTGTGTATCTATCTCGCGACGAATAAGATGCGCCGCCGTGTCTGCTGAATCTGCATGGGGATCGCAGGGAGGCTCCCTGGAACAGCTGCTTGCCGCGACGCGTGGGCTGCCGGGCGAGCGTCGTCCGGGTCCGCAGTTTTCTTGGCTGTCGACGGAAAACTGGGCGCACAACGCCCCGGCTGACCCCGAATCAAACGAGTCCCAGGTACGCGCCCTGCGAAAGCGGCTGAGCTTGCTTCTGGCCACGCTAGCGCAGCGCGTACAGCCCGCCCTGGCCGATGCCCTGCGGCAAGCCAGTGTGGCCTGGGATTCCTTCGATACCGTCGCTGTGCTGGATGCTGGACTGCGAACCGAAGCCCAAGCGTTGGCGACCCAGGCCATCGCGCTGGAGCGGTCGTCGCAGCCAGGCCACCGCGCCGCCGGCCTGGAGCTTCGCATCGCCCTTACGTCCGCGCTGGGCCTGATCGATCTGTGCGAGCGACGCTTGGCGACCTTGGTTCGCCTGCGCGTGAGCAGCCCGCAGCGAACCTTGCTGCCCGGCGGTCGGCCCTTTATCGACATCGCAGCCGCGCTGGCCGAGGCCGCACGGAGCTGGGCATGACTCGGCTGCGCTGGTCCTTGGGCGCCCTTTTGGTCGCGCTATCGCTGGCATCGGCGGGCGGCGCGCTGCAGACCTACGTCGTTCACCGCCTGTGGCTGGGCGGCCTGGCCGTGCTAGTGCTGGCGATCATTGCCGTCGCTGGCTTTGCGAGTTTGGCGCGGGCTCGGCTGCGTTTGTGGCGCGAACTGGATGCACTGTCCCAGGATCCTCCGTCGGGTCAGCTGTACGCAGACCGCCGTCGCCAGGTGGAAGCGCTGCACGCGCGGGGCACGCGCCCCGATCTGGACGTTCTTGCACAAGCGACCGCATCGGTTGAGCTGGGCCACGCCTACATCGGCAAGTATCTGGTGGCCGTCACCGTCCTGGTCGGCCTGGTCGGCACCTTCGCGGGCCTGATGGAGACTCTGCGCGGCGTCGCGCCGCTTTTGGCCGACGAGCAGGTGACGACTCTCAAGGCGCTGGCCGGTCCGCTGGCCGGTCTGGATGTGACGTTCGGCGCCAGCCTGGTCGGCATCCTGGTCACCCTGGCCTTGGCGTTGGTGCAGGGCGATCTGGCGCTGGCCGAAGAAGCCAAGCTGTGTCGTCTTGAGGAACGCACGCGCCACGTTATCGTCCCCAAGCTATGGCCCGCCGCTGAGTCAGCAGACGAGCGATCGGTTCGTGAGCTATCGGCCTTGCGGGCAGAGCTTTCGAGCTTCCTGCAAAACGCCGCCGAGGCCGCAAGCAAGCAGGTTGGGCGAGCCGCGCAGGCGGAAGTGGACCGCTTGGTCAAGTCGCTGCAAGCGTCGCTGAATGGGACGGTGGAAGGCACGGCCAGCCGGGTCGAACAGGGCCTGCTGTCTTTGGCGCAAACCGTCGAAGCCAAGCTGGGCCCGGTCTTCACAGAACAGCGCAACCAGCTGCAGTCCCTGCAGCAGTCGGCAGAGCGCGCAGCGACGGCCGCGGTCGATGCCGGAACGCAGACCGCAGAGCGGATCCATGCCGCTGGAAGGGATGCGCTGCGCGGCCTGCAGGCGTCGACACAGGCCCTGCAAGAAGCCCAAGCGCAGCTTTTGCAGGGGGCCGCGGCGGCGCAGGATCGGCTGGCGCAGGCTCTGCAGACGGCAAGCGATCATGTGCAGCAAACGCTGACCGAGCTAGGCGTGCAGCAGGGTGAACACGCCACGCAGCTTTTGGCCGCGCAGCAGGCCGATCAGCAGCGCATGGCCCAGGCCCACGACGCGCTGCTTCGACAGGGACAGGCGGCGCTGGATGCTCTTTTGGCCGATCAACAGGCACAGGCGACACAGCGGACCGCAGAGCTGCGCGAGGCCACGGCGCGGGTTGAACAGGCGCTGCTCGACGCGCAAAAGGCGCACGTCGAAGGCAGCCGCGAGCTGCAAGGGCAGCAACAGCAGGCCGTAGCGCAGCTTGAACAGTCGCTGAGCCGAATCCACCGCGAGCAGGCCAGCCAATCGGCCGAGCTGCAGCGCCAGCAGCACGTCGCCGTCGAGTCCTTGCAGCAAGCGATGGCCCAGGCGCGCGAAGTGCAGACC
>JAYRFD010000675.1:0-3934 GCA_041908565.1 Polyangia bacterium
CCGACCACGCATCAAAGATGCCGAGCGCTATCGGCGCAATGCGCGAATCGCGCTGCAGCGTGTGCTGCCGCTTCTGGACAAGCGCGCTGATCAGGTGACGGATCGGGACGTCGCCAAAGCGCGCGAGGCCCTGCGTCGAAGCTACGCACCGGCTAGCGTCAAGCTGAGCCTGAACTTCTTGAGCACCCTGTATGCCTGGGCTGTGCGCGAACGGCTTGCGCCCGAAAATCCGTGCCGCGGGGTCGAGCGCCCGCAGACGCAGCACTCGATCGACTTTCTGACGCGCGAAGAAGCGCGCCGGCTGATCGACGCGGCCCAAGCAGAAGCCACCAGCCCAGCCAGGCGCATGCTGCACGTGTGCATCGTGCTGGCACTGCACACCGGACTTCGCAAAGGCGAGCTACTGGGTCTGCGCTGGCAGGACCTGGATCTGGACACTCGACGACTGACGGTGGCACGCAGCTACGACGGCACGCCCAAGAGCGGCAAGACGCGTCACCTGCGGATTCCCAGCGCGCTTGTCCCGCTGCTGTCACAGTGGCGGCAGCAGTGTCCGAACTCGGTGGAGGGCTGCGTCTTTCCGCTGGGTCGCAAGCGCGGTGCTGCGGCCGGGGCGACGGCCATGTTGGGACTTCCCCAGCTGATGCACCGCATTGGGCTGCGTCCGTTTGCGCACCCCTGGCACCTGTTGCGGCACTCGATGGCCAGTCACTACGTCATGGCCGGCGGCAACATCCTGGCCTTGCAGCGCATCCTGGGTCACTCGGATCTGAAGATGACCTTGGTGTATGCGCATCTGGCCCCCGACTTCCTCGAAGGCGAGCTGGAAAAGATCAAGTTCTAGGTCTGCGTGGGCCGACCGTCGCCGCGTGCGTCGATGTCCTGCGCTGCGGCGTCGACCAGTCGGTGCACGTAGACGGTGGCTTGGCCGGTCGTTGACGACGCGATTGAGTCGGCTGGGCCGCGCGCGGTACGCTACCTGTGCGTGGCAAGTAGGCCTGCGGTCCAAGCGTGCGGCGACGTTGGTGGTGACCCACGGGCTGGGTCTGTTCGGACGGTCGATTTGGCTGGCTGGCTGGCTGGGTGCACGCGCGGGCGACCGATGTCGGCTTCGACGCTGTGGCCGCCCCCTTTCAACTTCGCTGTAGGAGACACCGTGAAACACCCTTTGCAAGATGCGACGCGCACCGCCAACTACCTGAAGCAGTTTGCGTATCAGTGGTACTGCAAGTTCGATCGGGGCACCGACGTGGACGCCCTGCTGCCCTATCTGCCTGAGACGGACCTGGAGTTTGTCTATCCGCAGGCGACGCTGAAGACCCTGCCGGATCTGCTGGCGTATGCCCGCGGCTCGTTCCAGGCAATCAAGCGGTCGGCCCACTGCCTGCGCGAAGTGTCTGTCTTCCCCGTCGGGCAGCCCGGCAGTTACGAGCTCCTGTGCCCGCACGAATACCACGCCCAGCTGGAAAACGGCGACTACGTCACCATGCAGTTCGCGGGTCGTATGCACGTGCGATTGGGAGAGTCCAATGCGCACGACCCGACGGGTCAGCTACCCAAGATCCACGGCTACAAAGTTCTGATGCTGCAGCCGCCGGCACCCAGCAGCGCTGAACGGATCGACAGCGAACGGCACGGCCGCTTCCTGGTCAACGAAGCCAAGGCGTTTGTTCATGAGTGGTTCAAGCTGATCGACGCGGGCGACGCCGATGCCTTGATGTCGATGGTTGCCGACGGACCGTTGAACATCAACATCTTGGGGAACTCCATCGACAACGCCGCGGCGCTGAAGGCCTTCCTGATCATGCAGCGGGACATGCAGTCGTATTCGTCGCATGTACCGATGGCGATTCAGGTCGCGTGCGGTGAAAACGGCAGCTTCCAGGTGACCTTCCTTCTGCACTTCGAAGGTGCAATTGGCGCGCAGCCGCCGATGTTCCTTAGCAACTGCACCCACTGGACCTTGGTGCAAAGCGACAGCGGTCTGAAGCTGGCCGGCTATACGCTGGACCTGCTGTAAGCGCGCACGCCGGGCGCGCCCCGTCATTGCCTGCCTGGCGGGGACGGGCTACGGCAGGTGGGTCATGATCTCGTGGCCGTCGCGCGTGACCAGCACGGTGTGTTCCCACTGCGCGGACAGGCTGCCGTCTGCCGTCACAATCGTCCAGCCGTCGTCTAGCTGACGAACCTCGGCACTGCCCAGATTGACCATCGGCTCGACCGTGATCGCCATCCCGGCCTTCAGCCGGGGGCCCGATCCTCGCTTGCCGGTGTGCGCCACGTGCGGGTCGGCGTGCATGTGACGCCCAATGCCGTGGCCGCCGATCTCGGTCACCACGCCAACCCCTGCCTTGCGAGCAATCTCCTCGATCGCCGCACCGATGTCCCCAACGCGTGCACCCTCACGGATGACCGCGATGCCGGCATCGCGGCAGCGCCGCGCGACATCGACAATGCGCTTGGCTTCCGCGCTGACTTCGCCGACCAAAAACGTCGCGCTGGTGTCGCCGTGATAGCCGTCGACGTCCGTGGTGACATCGATGTTGATGATGTCGCCTGCGCATAGAAGCTCACGCGGGCTTGGGATGCCGTGGCACACGACATGGTTTCGGCTGGTGCAGACCGCCGCCGGGAACCCTTGGTACCCAAGCTGACTTGGGCGGCCGCCACGGCGGGCGGTGTCGGCGCGAACCAAGCGGTCGATGTCCGCGGTCGATATGCCAGGCCGAAGCTGCGAGCCGACAAACGCCAAGGTCTGGGCGGCGATGCGACCGGCGCGTCGCATGCGCTCGATTTCGGATGGGCTCAGGATCTCGATCGCCATGGCTGCATGATGTCGCCCGCCATAGCGGACGGTCCAATACCGTTTTGGTCTGGCTTCTGCGATCGCTGTGTCTTGACCTGCCTGCGCGCCGTCGGCACGATCGCTTTCGTGAGCCTGTCGCAGATTCGTTACTTCGTCGCCGTGGCCGAAGAGGGCAATGTCGGGCGTGCAGCCCTGCGCTTGCACGTTGCGCAGCCCCCGCTGAGTCGGCAGATCCGCGCGCTGGAGGACGAGATCGGCACGCCGCTTTTTGAGCGCACGCCGCGCGGCATGACGCTGCTGCCGCCCGGGCGCGTGTTTCTGGAACACGCCCGCGCCATCCTGGCTGCCGTAGATCACGCAGTGCTGGCCACGCGTGCCAAGACCGATCCGCAAGCAACCGCGGGCCCGCCGCCTCGGCCTCGCAAGCTCAGCCGGTGACGGGACCCCGGGCCGACTGCAGGACGCGCACTGGCGATTGATCCGCGGCTGGGCACCGGCTGACTGGACGGTACCGGGCGGATCCCGCTGGGATCACTGGCCGATTCGCGACGCAGTTCAGCGACGGGCGATGGAGCAAGAGCAGAGAAGCTGCACTTCTTACCGTGCGCGGGGACAAGCGCAACGATTTCAAGTACTTGGCGTGGCAGGCCGCAAGGTGGGGCGTGGGGACCGCCATTTCTCGACGGGATTCTTCGCCGAGCATGGGATCATCTTGGGATCCCGGCGCCGTGATACGATCGCGGGCGGGGTTCCAGTGGGCGAGGTCATCAAGCGCGTTCGGGATGGACGGTTCATCGGCTTCTACCTGCGCTGGTACGAAGGCGGAAAGCGTCGGCTGATCGCCAGCAAGCAGGCGACCCATGCCGAAGCGCGCCGCATGCTGCTGGAAATTGAAGCGCGAGCGGCGCGGGGTGAAGTCGGCATCGCCCAGAGACTGGTCGCCCCGCCGCTTGCCGATCTGGCCGAGCGCTTTCTGGCCGAATACAGCCGACCACGCATCAAAGATGCCGAGCGCTATCGGCGCAATGCGCGAATCGCGCTGCAGCGTGTGCTGCCGCTTCTGGACAAGCGCGCTGATCAGGTGACGGATCGGGACGTCGCCAAAGCGCGCGAGGCCCTGCGTCGAAG
>JAYRFD010000676.1:0-18516 GCA_041908565.1 Polyangia bacterium
GCTTTGAAGAAGTCCTGGGCCACGTTCGTGACGAGGGACTGTCCTACGACGATCCAGCCGTGCGTGGTTACCGCACGACGGCGCATCTTTCGTATCACTGCGATGCGGCCGATGTCGTCGGTCTTTTGTGCGTGCGCCCCGCGCTGTCCGGTGGGCGAAGTCGCTTTGTCAGCTCGGTGACGGTGTGGAATCAGCTGCATGCGACGCGACCGGATCTGGCGCAGCGTCTGTTTGAACCGATGCAGCTGGACACTCGCGGTGACGGAGGCCTGAACTACTTTCCGATCGCGCCGTGCCGTTATTCGCTGGGGACGCTGCGCACGTTCTATCACGCCGACTACTTCCGAACCTTTGAACGACACCCGGGAGCGCGTCCTCTGACCCTGTATGAACGCGAGGTTCTGGATCGCTACGACGAGATCGCGTCACGCCCCGAGCTGTACTTGGATATGGACTTCGAGCCGGGCGACATTCAGCTGCTGAGCAATCACACGCTGCTGCACTCGCGCACCGCGTACATCGATGCCCAACAGCCAGAGCGCAAGCGCCACCTGTTGCGCCTGTGGCTGTCCCTGCCCTTTCGCCCGTCGCTGGTCGAGCTGCCATCGCTGGCAGCAGAGTCCCTGCGGCTGCTGCGCGGACTTGCGGTGGGTCGCCTGCGCGATCGGCCGCGCCGAGCCCCGACCACCGCTGAAAAAGGTCCCGGCGCGGTGCGCTAGCGCTACTTGACGGTCATCAAGTGGCCGGCTGAAAAGGCGTTGAATTCCGGCGCGTACATCGACTGCACGGTGGCGGGGCCCACGCGGAAGGTGCCGCTCATGTTGGCGCGCAGGCGGTACTTGAACAGATATTCTCCGACGGGAAGTCGTTCGAAGAAGAAGTTCATGCCGCTGTCGCGCAC
This sequence comes from Polyangia bacterium, assembly GCA_041908565.1. Classification (GTDB taxonomy): domain Bacteria; phylum Myxococcota_A; class Polyangia; order Palsa-1104; family JAEUJZ01; genus JAEUJZ01. The sequence continues at coordinate 902 of JAYRFD010000676.1, forward strand.
CTCTTCGTAATAGGCCAGGCCCAGATCCCACTTGTACCGCGACACCGCGGCTTCTGGTTCAAGCCCTGCGGCGCGCGGATCGCGCAGGTGCACGTATTCCGCTTCGTGCTTGCTGCGCAGCGACAGGTGCACTTCCACTTCGTCACCCGGCTGCAGCGGCGTGCCTTCCGAAAGGGGCAGAAGGACAAACTCTTTGCCGTTGTTCTGCCGCTTGAAGTACGTGCGGCTGACGCTGAAGAAGTCGCCACGGCCTTCGCTGGGCAAGCGATCGGTCGAATAGTGCCAAGTCGCCGACGCGAACATGTAGCCCTTGGTCTCTTTTTGCACGTGCACGGTCGACATCGCCGCGGGGTCTTTCGACAAGCGCGCACCCGGTACAACGATCTGCGTCTTGCCCACGTACTTGTCGGGCTCGAACACGAAGTGCTCGCGCAGGCCCGCCTGGCCACTTCCGATCTGCACGCTGGCTTCTTCGCGAATGCCCAACGCACCTTCGCGCCGCAAGTAGTGCACCAGCGAATAGATGACCTCCGCCGTCGCGCGCGTCGACTTCCACTGGTTCAGCTTCTTGTTCAAAAGCAGCCACAGAACCAGGCCGTCTTTCTTTGCGTTGGCGGGATCCAGTTCCATCAGCGTGCGCAGCGCGAACGCATGCGATTCGATGGTGTCGCGATACCACAGCCACGATCGATCTTCGGCCGCCCAGAAGGTGCCTTGATCCGCCGCCGTCTTGGCTGAATCCATGACGCTGCCCCAGACCAGCTTGGCGTCTTGCGCGCGCCCCATGCGCGAAAGCGTCAAGGCCAGCTGGCCCTTGCTCAGCGGCGCCAGTTCCTTCCAGCGCTTGAACGTGTACGAAAGGATGTCTTTGCGATCCTCTGGCGTCAGCGCATCCCCCGTCCACGACGCATCGGGATACGCGCTGGCGACGTAGTTGAGGAAGGTCAGAAACTCGGCCCCGCACTCGTTTTTGCGCATGCAGGCTTGGTAGTCATCGCGGAAGTGCTTGGCCAAGTACTGCCAGGCGCGGCTGACCATGTCTTTGGGCACATCGACCTGGAACTCGATGGCCTTGGCGAAGCCGTGCATCAAGTACAGCGTCATGTACGGCGACGGTGGGCCGCCGGGGAACCATGGGAAGCCGCCTGAGCTGGTCTGCATCTTGCGCAGACGCGAAAGCGCACTGTCCCGCTGCGCGCGCGCGATGCGAGCATCCAAGACGTTGATCAGCCGCAGGTCCATGCCTTCGGGCAGCTTAGCCCCGCCTTGGGCCTGCTGCAGCCACGGCGATTCTTCCAGCGTCATCTTGTAGCTGGGGCGGTTGGCATCGGGACCATCGAAGCGTTCCAGCTGCGTGCTGCGCTTGGCGAAGTCTTCCGCCATGCGCGCCACCGCTGGGTACTGCTTGTACAGCGACGACACAATCCCCGTCGACAGGAAGCGGTTGGCTGTCTGTTCCACGCACTCATAGGGGAAGGTGACCAGGTACGGCAGCGCCTTGAGCACAGTGAAGAACAGCTGATTGTCCAGCGTGACCACCAGCTGGTCGTTTACGCGCGTCGGATCGTCGTTCTTGGCCAGATCCGGGAAGCTCATGCTGCGCTGATCGCGATCGCGCAGCGTGACAAAGCGCGACTCTGCCAAGTGCATGCGGCTTGGCAGGACCGGCAGCGGCCGAAGCTCGCCATCGCTTAGATCACCGGCCCGCGCGACCACCTGAAACGCGTATTCTCCGACGCGGCGCGGAGCAGAAAGCGGGAAGTGCAGCGTCGCGCTCTTGCCGGCTTCGACATGGAACGCGTGCTCTGTCTGCGCCACCTGGAACAGCGCATGCCGCGCTTCCTTGGTGTCGGGGTCCAGGATCTCAAGCTTCAGCGATCCGTGCAGCGCGTGATCGCTGGCGTTGTTCACCATGACCTTCAGATCGGCGCTGTCCGCTTCGCGGAAGAAGCGCGGCAGATACGGGCGCACCATTAGCTCTTTGACGGTGCGGGCATCCTTGCGCAGCGATGCCGAACGCAGGTCCTTGGTGATCGCGTGCACCCAGACATTCCAGGCGGTCACCGAATCGGGAACCTGGAATTCCAGCACCGCACTGCCTTCCTTATCGGTGATCAGCGACGGCAGGAAGAAGGCGGTCTCGGCAAAGTTGCTGCGGATCTGGGGCGCTTCGCCGCCGCTGTTTTGGGCGCGACCTTCGTCCGGTTTTTGCTCCGCGTCGCGCCGCTCCGCCAGCCCATCGATTTCGGATCGTTCCAGCTTGGCGCGCCCCGGGGCCGCAGCGGCCGGTGCCGCCGGACGTGGAGCCGCCTGCGCCGGTGGTGGGGGGGCAGGTGGAGGAGCGCCGGGCATCATCATGGGCACCGCGCCGCGCACGGCCATGCCACCAAACGGCCCACCATAGCCGCCAATCCCAGGACCCCCGATCGCGTAGCCGTCGTAGAACTTCAGCGAGCTAGCCACCAGCTGCGCCGACGGGTGACCGGGCACGTAGTACTCGTTCGCCAGCCACTGCGTTGACGCCGCGCCCAGCGTCGCACGGGACCATGCCGCGTTGGCGCGATAGGGAAACAACGACAGCGGGCTTGGCGGGCCGTGCGGTGCAAACAGATCCAGACTGCGGTCGTACATATAGGCCAGAAGCTCTGCGACGCCGCGACCGACGGCTGCGCCATCGCTGCCTTTGACCTTGATGCGCCACGACTCGCGCTGGCCAGGACGCAGCTTGTCGCGGAACGTGGCGAATTCCAGCTGCAGCATCTTGTCATCCCACGGCACGGACAACGTCAGCTGCTGCGACAGGTACTGGTGATCGCGAACCATCCACACGACAAAGGCCAAGCCACCGCGATCGTCGTCGCGAATCGGGTAGTCGATTAGCGTCGTGCCGCTGAGCAGCCGACGTTCCACAAGCTGCCCGCTGCGGAAAATCTCAAGATTCATGGACTGGTCGGCAAAGCCCGATGCCACAAGCAGCTTGGCTGACTGTCCGACGGAAACTTGCGCGTTGGCGAAGCGTGCCAAGAACGGCATGGCCAGCGTGCGCCCGCGCGCCGTGCTGCCCACGACGAAGTCTTTCCAGGCCTCGACCTTTTCGCCGAACTCGTCGACCGTGTCGTAGCGCAGGCGGTATGCACCGGCAGAAAGCGGAGGCAGCTTGATCTGCGCCTCGCCCTTTTCGTTGTGCGAAAGCTTGCCGCGCGCTTGCTCTGCGCCGTCGCGCATGCGGGCAAGCGCACCGTCTTCCGAATAGCCCGGCAGCCACCGCGGACGCAGCCGATCGCCGGGAGTGTGGTGCTGGCTTGGCGTCGCGTCTTCCCCTTCGTCTTCGCTGCGCCCCATATTGGGTACGTCGGCCGGCATAACCAAGGGACCCTCCGGCTGAAGCTGCAGCAAGCGGTACACGCCATCGCCAGCCCGCGGCACGCCATCCAAGCTATGCCGACGAACGCTGACGCGCGCGGCATCGGCGATCCCTTCGCGGACAAAGCCCCCTTCAACATCGATGGCCGCTTCAATCGAGCGGAAGCCCAGCCGGAACCCGCGCGAGGCCGATCGGGTCTCGCCCCCTTCATCGGTCAAGTCGGCCTTGACCAGATAGCGATAGCTGATGTCTTTGGCGTTCTTGTCGGATGCCAAGCGCTCGTCGGCAGCGGGTGTGAACTGGATCTTGAATGTGCCGCTTGGGTCTAGCTCAGCAACCCCGTTGGCCACCGTCTGCCCGCCGGTGGATGTGGGGAAACCAAAGAAGCCCCACCACCAGGGATAGACTGGCTCGCGACTGACGCGATAGGCGACCTTGCCCGCCGTCACTGGTAGGCCGAAGAAGTAACGCGCTTCGCCGATCAGCGCGGCGGGCTTGCCCAAACGCAGCGCCTCGGTTGGATCCTTCAGCGACACTTCGAACGTCGGGCGCTTGTATTCTTCGACGCGCACGCTGGCTTGCCCGCTGTACCCGCCGCGCACCTCAACGCGCCAGCCGCCCAGCAAGCGACCGCTGGGGATGGTGAATTCCCCGGCGGCGCTGCCGAACTCGTTCGACACCAGATCGGTCTTCGCCACTTCTTGGTTGTTGGCGTCGAGAAGGACGACGTTCAGCTTCGCGCCTTTTTCGACTTCCATGCGCGCCGCTTCGCGCTTGCCGGCATAGGCCACGACCTTGAAGAACAGCTTCTGATCAGGTCGATAGATGCTGCGATCGGTGTAGACCAACGAGGCCTTTTCCGCCGACTCGCGATACCGGCGACCGAAGTACTGCGCCTGCGCATCCAGGGCCCAGCTGTCGCCGTGCTGCGCCAGCACAAAGACCGACTTGCCATCCGATCCACTGAAGCGTGCGACGCCCTGCGCATCGGTCTTTTCGGTATCTAGCCGACGGTGACGACCGCCGTAGTTCTGTTCATAAAAGTGAACCTGCGCCCCGGGCAGCGGCTGCCCAGTCACGCCCGACACCGCCGTCACTTCCAGGTTCTTGTCGATCACGCGGCTGACCAAGACCAAGTCGGTGGCGATGAAGTTCATGCCGAACATGCGATTTTTGCCTGGTGCGAAGTCGGCATTCTTCGACACCACGATGATGTGCCAGCCGCGCGTCGTAAGCGGCGGCGTCACATACGTGGTGTGCATCTGAAAGTCGGGAGTGGCTGGCAGCTTTTCCACCCAGCTGGCGACGGGCTGCTTGCCTTGCACGAGCTTGTTTAGCTCGTTCGCGTTGTAAAGCAGGTTGTAGTCCTGCGAGGACTCGATGCGCTCTTGCAGGTTGGCAGCGTAGGCGCGGAAGTGCAGCTGACCCAGGTTCTTGTGGCGCACGCGCAGCGATCGCTTGCCCAACGCATCGCTCTGCATGCCGTCCATGCTGAAGTCAGCGGCAGAGATGGCGTTCATCTGCCCCGCGCAGATGCTGCCGCCGGGCGAGCTGGGATAGGCAGACTGCCCTTCCTGCGCAAGCTCGTAGGCCCGCTTCAGATCGACGGTGGTCTCGCGCACCAGCTGACTTTCGACCGCCTTGCCCATCGACCACCACGGCACACTGCGATAGGCCGATAGCTGGTTCGAAAGATGCGCGATGATCTGCGTGCGCTCACGACGATCGGTGAAGTGGCGATGCAGCACGCGCAGGCGTTCCAGCCGTGCTTCCAGCGCGGCTTCGCGACGGCTGTCGCCTTGGCTCACGTGCGATCGTTCCAGATCATCCAGCACGGCGATCGCGCGCAGCAGCGGATGCTTGCTGTCGTCGTCCAGGTGCTCGGCTTCGGCGGCCAGCGAGCCCCCCAGCAGGCGAGCAAAGTCCAGTCGGAATAGCTCGTTGCTTTCGACTGGTTTCCAGTTGGTGCTGTCGGCCAGAAGCTCTGCCGCCAGGTAGCTGACTGCGTCACGCAGCGTGCCGCGGATCTCGATGGGATAGCTGCCCGGCTGCATGTATTCCGACAGCATGGCCAGCGGCGCATGGGTCAGCTCGTGGCGGCGCGCAAACACCCGCGCGTAGGCGTGCTGGGCTTCCACAAAGATCTGATCGCGCGTCCAGACTTTCAGATCGATCGAGCCCTTGGTCTCGACGCGCTCGCGCCGCCCGATCTCCCACGAGTACGCGCGCAGGTAGTTCATCAAGCTGTACGCGTAATAAAGCTCCAGCGAAAGCTGCGACAGGCTGTCTTGCGGCCAGGGCTCGCTGCGCAGCAAGCGGACGGCGGTCTCGTGACCATGCAGGCCGATCTGCAGCTGCACTTCTTTGATCAGCGCCTCGGTCCACTCTTCGTTGTTGCCTTGCTTCTGCGCAGCGGCGCGGATCGTCGTGCACAGCGTGCGCGCTTCTTCAAACTTCTGTTCTTCGATCAGCGAATCGACGCGTTTCCAGTCCTTGCTGCGCGGCATGTTCTTCCTCTGAGGTGGCGGGACGACCTTCGGCCCCGGGGCGGCCTGGGCGGTTGCCGTCAGCGCGTCGGTGGCGCCAGAGCGGCTGCCAGAATCGGGACGCGTGCATCCCCCGCACGCAGCCAGTCCCGCCCAAAGACCAGCCAACAGCAGAATACGGCCAAACAGCATCGTGCGGGCGTTCATCCCCCGCGAATCGAAACAGGGTTTCCTGACCAGCATGCGGCCATTAGAACACCTTTCGATTCAGGGGTGTGGGGACGGAACAGAGCCCAGCTGGGGGGCCTGCCCGCAGGCCGGGTGCGCGTGATACGATGCGGTCGTGCGGAGGACTTTTGCCATCGGTGACATCCATGGTGAGCTAGCGCACTTGCAGCGCCTGCTGGCCAAGCTGCCGCCGTTTACTGCGGACGACACCGTCGTCTTTCTGGGCGACTACATCGATCGGGGTCCGAAGTCGATCGAGGTCGTCGAGTGCGTCGAGACCCTTCGTCAGACCGGCCCGGCCCGCGTCATCACGCTGCGCGGCAATCACGAAGATGCCTGGCTGGAAACGCTGAACTCGCCGAACCCAGGCTTCCTTCTGCCCGAAGGAAACGGCTGTCGAGCGCTGATGCGTTCGGCGGTCGACACCCGGGGCATGGACGACATGCAGCAGACCATGCTGCTTCTGACGCCCGATCGCTGGTTTCCGGTGGGACTGCGCAGCTGGATGCAGGATCTGCCGCTGTGGTACGAAGACGAATACGCCATCTATGTCCACGCGGGGCTCGACGGCGAAGGCGATCACTGGGAACACCCAAGCCGCGGCAACAGCCGATCGCTTCTGTGGATGCGCGAGCGCGACTTCTTTGAACAGTACCGCGGCAAGCGCATCCTGTTCGGACACACCGACACCAGCAGCCTGCCCGCCGACGACGACCCGACGACCCCCGACGCCGTGCGCGAGGTCTGGCGACACGGCGACCTGATTGGCCTCGACACCGGCTGCGGCCGCACCGGCCACCTGTCCTGCATCGAGCTTCCCAACCTGACGATCTACGACTCGCGCGAGCGCTAGACCGTCAGGTGCTTTTCGATCTCTTCGACGGACGCGCGGACCTTGGGATCGACGGGCAGCAAGGCGTCGATGCGCCGGCACGCCGACATCACGGTGGTGTGGTCCTTGCCGCCGAAGCGCTCGCCTAGCTCGGGATAGCTGGACTTGCACAGCTTGCGCGCAAGGTACATGGCGATCTGCCGCGCCCGCGCCAGCTTGGCCTGCCGACTGGATCCACACAGGTCGGCGATCGAGATGCCGAAGTAGTTGGCGACTTCCTTCTGCACGCCGTCGATGCTCAGGTGCGGACTGACTTGACCCAGGAAGTTCTTCAGCGTCTCTTGCGCGAACTCGACGGTGATCGGCTGCTGACGCAGCGACGCCATGGCCGCCACGCGGATCAGCAGGCCCTCTAGCTCGCGCACGTTGGACTTGATGTTGGCCGCCAGAAAGTGCGCGACATCGGATGGCAGATCGACGCCTTCCAGCTGCGCCTTCTTTTCCAAGATGGCGATGCGCGTCTCAAGCTCTGGCGGCTGGATGTCGGCGATCAGTCCCCACTGGAAGCGCGACCGAATGCGCTCTTCCAGATCGGGGATCTCGTGCGGGTACTTGTCGGCGGTGATGACGATCTGGCGGTGCGATTCAAACAGCGCGTTGAACGTGTGAAAGAACTCGTCCTGCGTGCGCTCTTTGCCGCCCAGGTACTGGATGTCGTCGACCAACAGCACATCGACCTGATCGCGGTACTTGGAACGGAACTCGTCGATGCGGCCGTTGCGCACCTGCTGCACGTATTCGTTCAGGAAGGTCTCGGCCTTCAGGTAGACGATGCGCCAGCTTGGATGTTGGCTGCGGATCTGGGCGCCGATCGCGTGCAGAAGATGGGTCTTGCCCAGCCCAACCCCACCATAGATAAACAGCGGGTTGTACTTGCCAGCTGGGTTTTCGGCGACCGCTCGACTGGCTGCTTCCGCCAGCTGGTTCGAGGGCCCCACGATGAACGACCCGAAGCTGTACTTTTCCGAAAGCCCGGTTGCGACACCCGCTGGCGGCGGCCCTGGAACGACGGAGCCAGCCGTCGCTGCGGAGCCGCGTGCGGGGCTGCTATTGGGCGATCGTTCGTGCCCCGAAGCGGCAGCCTGTGGCGTGGACCTTGTGGGATCGCCGGCCTCTGCGGTTGGACGCTTCTTGGCGCGCGCCGCTTGGCGCATCGCCTGCACGGACGTCTGACCGCGTCCGGCTGTGACCACCGACCCATCGCCGACGCCGGTCTCGGGAACCAGCCACTCCACGCTGAAGTCGTGATCGTGGTTGTGATGGAGGGCCGCGACCCGCCGCACTTCGTCCAAGACGATGCGCAGGTAGTGGTTGCCAAACCACTCTTGAATGAAGGAATTGGGCGCCTGCAGCTGGATGCTGCGCTCCTCGATGCGCACGCAGCGGATGGGGCGAAACCAAAGCTCGAAGTTGTGCGCCGACACCTTGCTGGCAAGAGCCGCCAGCGCCGCGGCCCACAAGTCGACAGGCAAGTCAGCGGCATGGCCGCCGGTCGGATCGCCCGCGAGATCGGCGGGCAGGCCGCCCAAGCGATCGGTCAAGCGATCGGTCAAACGATCGGTCGAGCGATCGGTCAAACGATGGCTTGAAGTCTTTGCGACAGCGAGGGGGAGAGGCTCAGCCAGCTCAGCCGGCTGAGGGGAACCTGGAACGGTCCCCCCTAAACGCTCGGACGCAACCGCAGGGACCGCGACGGGTCCGCTGCTGGCGAGATGGGCGCTAGGCCACGAGGTCTCAGGTGCTGTGCTGGTATCCATGGCCGCCAAAAGGGCGGCAAAGCATGGCCGCCAAAAGGGCGCCAAAGATAGATCAAGCGGTGAAAAAGCGGCGAAAAAGCGGCGATTCGTGATAGCCCTCGGGTGTGCGCTCGCAAACTGCTTACCTAGTCGTGCTGATGGCCATGATGGCCTGCTTCGCGCTGTATCGACTCGATGAGCGGGCCTTTGTTTTTCTGCCCGGCAACCTGGCCGTCTTCGGCGGTCTGGGAATCGGCGCGCTGTCGCTGGGCCTGAAGCGCTCGTTCTGGCTGTGGGGTTCGCTTTTGGGATCCGCACTGACGGCGGCGCTGGGCCTTGTGGCCTTGCTGCACGCGCAGACGGGCCTGACCTGGATGCGCTTGCCGGGCTCGCCGGTGATCTGGGTTGTGATCGGCCTGTACCTGGCCTTTCGCTTGGGACTCATCTATCAGCAGCAGCAGCGAAAGCAGAACGAACAGCGACGTGAAGAAACGCGACGCAAGCTGGAAGACGAAGCCGCAGATCTGGATGCGCCCCAGCCGACCTCGGGTTCCGCGTCTGCCGCGCCGGTCAGGCCTGCCGGTGAACAGCCGAGCTAGCGTTGGCGGTCGCGCCTGCTGGCCAGCAGCCGTTCTGACCTGCCTGGGAAGCCTGCTGTGCGGCTGCCAGTCCACCAAGTCCCCGGACTACGCCTGTCACGAGCTTGTCCGATCAATAGGCGAAGGGGATGCCGTCGGTGTATTCGATCTTCTGACGCAGCCGACGCGCTGGGCGCTGTACACGGTGCAGAAAAACCACGCCCGCATGTGGACCTTGGTCGAGACGCATTACCCACCCAAAGAGCGGCGCGTGGCGCTGTCTCGTCTGTACGCGGCTGCCGCCGAAGATGGACGCGATCTGTTTGCGCTTCTGTATGAAGAACGGTACGCCGCCGACTTTGCAGCACGCCTGGGAACTGGGCGCGTGCGCATCAAACCAGGGCCGACGGTCGATGTGGTGTTCTGCGGCCGCGAAGGGCAGGCCGGTGCGCCGTTTCGTTTGGCGCGCGATGCCACTTGGCTCTTTGGCCTAAGCGAGCTAGAAGCGGAATGGGAACAGGCCCAGCTACGGGCTACGCACGATCTAGCCACCGTCGAAAAAAACGCAGAGATTTATCGCAGCGCTGGGCGACCCGTTTTGCCTGCGCCTGCATCGACAAGCCCCGCGGCGGCGGGTCGTTAACCGAAGCCAAAACCAAGACCAAAACCAAGACCAAAACCAAGACCGAAACCAAGACCGAAGCCGACCGCGCGTCACCGAATCGAAGAACCCAGGATCGCTATGCAGACTGCTTCCTCTCGCCCGTATCCGTTTGCCATTCCCGACGCAAAAGCGCGTCGTCCCCGCATTGCCGTGATCGCCGGCGATGGCATCGGTGTTGAAGTCACCGAACAAGCCCTGCGGGCCCTGCCGGCCCTTGGCATTGATGCCGAGCTAACGCACTTCCCGTGGTCTGCCAACCACTACCTGGCGACGGGCGAGACGCTGCCCAAAGGAGCCCAGGAACACCTGCGCGACCACTTCGACGCCATCCTGTTTGGCGCCATGGGCGACCCGCGGATTCCGGAACAGATCGTCGCTCGCGATGTCCTTTTGGGCCTGCGCTTCGGTCTGGACCTGTACATCAACCTGCGCCCGGTCGAGCTAATCGACGAACGGCTGTGCCCGATCAAAGGCAAGGGTCCGCAGCAGGTCGACTTCGTCGTGCTGCGCGAAAACACCGAAGGCCCATACGTGCAGATGGGCGGCAACTTCAAGCGCGGCACCGCGGACGAGGTCGCGATCTCGGAAGATCTGAACACGCGCAAAGGCGTCGAGCGGATCCTTCGCGCGGCGTTCGCGATGGCAGGGCTGCCGCGGACAGGAAGTTCAGCAATGGGTGCCGCGGCGCCCAACCGACCGGCCAAGGTGTGCATGGTCGACAAGGCCAATGCCCTGCCATACGCGCACGGCCTGTGGCAGCGCGTCTTCAAAGAAGTGGCTGCCGAGCCAAGTCACCGCGCCATCACCGCCAGTCACCTGTACGTCGACGTCGCAGCCATGGAATTCGTGCGCGCTCCCGAGCGCTTCGACGTCGTCGTCACCAGCAACCTGTTCGGCGACATCCTGACAGACTTAGGGGCCGCGCTGGCTGGTGGGCTTGGGTTGGCAGCGTCGGGAAACATCCATCCCGGGCGCGTCTCGCTGTTTGAGCCGGTGCATGGATCAGCCCCCGATATCGCCGGACGCGGCATCGCCAATCCGCTGGCTGCCTTCCTGACGCTGGCCATGCTGCTTGATCACGTGGGTCGCGGCGAAGCGGCCGAGCGCCTGCGAGCGGCCGTCCGCGATGTGGTTCTGCGCGGCGAGACAACGCAAGACCTGGGTGGAACGCGGTCGACGGCGCAGTGCGGCGATGCGGTGCTGGCTGCGCTTTCGACCGGCCTGGCAGGCGGCAAGTAAGCCGCCGCTTCGAGAGAACCCGCGACACGCTCAGAGCCGACGCACAGACAAGCTCTTATTGCCAAGGGCGATTCAGTATACTGCCCCCCAGCTTTAGCGAGAGAACACAGACGTGAAGGTACATTTCATCGGTATTTGCGGGACGGGCATGGGCGCGGTCGCCGAGCTTCTGAAGGCGGCTGGGCACGATGTCCGAGGCTCTGACGAGCACGTGTATCCGCCCATGTCGACGCAGCTACAGGCGGCCGAGATCCCGGTCTTCGAAGGCTTCCGCGCCGAGAACCTGGACTGGCAGCCCGAGCTTGTCGTCGTCGGCAACGTCTGCCGCCGCGACCATGTCGAAGTGCTGGCGGCGCAGGCTCGCAGCATCCGCCTGACGTCGTTTCCCGGCGTAATGGAAGAGCTGATCCTGCCGGGTCGCCCAAACCTGGTGATCACGGGTACGCACGGCAAGACAACGACGACATCGCTGTCGTCGTGGGTACTGACGCAGGCCGGTCGGCAGCCGGGCTTTATGGTCGGCGGCGTGCCCATCAACATGGGCTGCGGTGCCGCGCTGGGCTCGCCCGATGCGCCATTTGTCATCGAGGGCGATGAGTACGACACCGCCTTCTTCGACAAGAAGAGCAAGTTCCTGCACTACCTGCCGCGCTTTGCGGTGCTGACTTCCGTCGAGCTGGATCACGTCGACATCTTCAGTGGCCTCGATGCAATCAAGGCCAGCTTCCGCGAATTCGTGGCGCTGTTGCCCAAGGACGGAGTGCTGTGGGTCAGCGCGCGCTCGCCGGCGGCACTGGAAGTCAGCGCGGCCGCCACGTGCCGGGTCGAACGCTATGGCCTGCGCCCCGCCTGTGCCCCCGACGTCGAATGGCAGGCCCAGATCACCGCGACGCGTCCCGGTGGTCGCACGCTGTTCGATGTGTATTACAAAGGCGCGCTCTTTGGCTCGTTCGATACTGGGCTGCCGGGCGGATACAACCTGGAAAACGTGCTGGCGGTCATTGCGGCATGCCACGGCGGGTATGGTCTTTCCGTCGACGAACTGGTCCGCGGCGTGCGCTTGTTCGCCGGTGTGAAGCGACGGCAAGAGCTGCGCGGCGTGGCGCAGGGCGTGGCCATTCTGGACGACTTTGCCCACCATCCGACAGCCATTGCCGAGACACTGCGCGGCCTGCGCGGGCGTCATGGCGGTGGTCGTCTGCTGGCGGTGATGGAGCCTCGCTCTGCCACGAGTCGCACCGCGGTCTTTCAGCGCGAATTCGCCGAGGCCCTGGCCTTGGCCGACGAGGTGCTGATCGGCGCCGTACACATGCCTGAAAAGGCCCCCGCCGGCAACCGCCTGGACATCGAACAGCTTGCCGCCGATGTCCGCAAGCACAGCGTGCCGGCCCGCGCTTGCCCCAAGGCCGAACAGATCGTCGACTATTTGGGCGATCGGCTGTCGGCTGGCGACACCGTCGTCATCATGTCGTCGGGCAGCTTCGATGGCCTGCACGAAAAGCTGCTGGCCCGCCTGGGCGATGGGGTCACGCAGGCCACCCCCGATGACGTACCCGCGATCCGAGCGCTGCTTCAGCGCGTCAAGCTGCCGACCGCCGGCATTCCCGAAGACACGGCAGAGCTGTGGCTGATCCGCGATGACGCCACCAGCCCGGCCACCGCCGCCGCCGACCGCATCGCCGTCGGCTGTGTCGCTCTTGAGATCTATGGCGAGACGGGTCTTCTGCGTTCGCTGGCCGTGCATCCGGATCGTCGCGGCGAAGGCCTGGGCTGGACCCTGGCCGAGATCATTCAGCTTCGCGCCCGTCAGCGAGGCCTGCGCCAGATCTGCCTGCTGACCGAGCACGCCACTGACTTCTTTGCCGAAAAGTTCGGCTACCGCCCGGTATCGCGCGAGGATCTGCCCGCCGACGTTCGACGATCTAGCGAGTTCCAGCGCAACCAAGCCGATCGCTCCGTGACGATGCGCCTAGTGCTGTAACCCGTCTGCGAGATGCTATTCTCGCTTCTATGCTCAAGGTCCGTGTAGCCCTGCGTCGAGCGCATGCCCCAGCCCTAGTCACGGCTGGGGCTTCGCTGCTTGGGCTGGGCATTCTGTTCGTCGGCGGTGGGCTCGCGCCGCTCTCCGTCGATCCGGCCACCGCAGCGGAGCCAGGGAACAGCAGTCCAGTCAGCCCTCGACCGACGGTGACCAGTGCCGATGCAGGCGTACCCACCGCCGCACCGGGCGTGACCGCGTCGGAAGCGCGGGATCTGGCAGGCGCTTCGCCGACGGATTTGGCCCCAAGTGACGGGGGAGCCGGCGATGCAGCCACGGCAGCCCCCGACCTGGCGGATCCGAGCGCCGACACCAGCATGTTCGACCAACAGAACGAGCTGTTCTGGAACCAGCTGGGGCGTCGACACACGACCGGCCTGGTCAACATCATGAACGCCTACGGCAAGGCGCAAAATGGCGGCCCAGCGCTAAGCGATGCGCAGCAGCGCGAGTTCATTCGCACCCTTGCCGAAATGGTCCTGTCGCAGCCCCTACGCCACGACGGAAGCGTACATGGTGTCGCGTTTTCGACCGATGGTTCGCGGGTGGTGACCGCCTGTTCCGACCGCACAGCCCGCATCTTCGATGCCCGCAGCAACAGCAACCTGACGACGCTGCGCGGACACGGGGACGAGGTCTTTTCGGCCGCATTCTCGGTCGATGGAAGCCGCGTGGTCACGGCCAGCAGCGACAAGACCGCGCGCATCTGGGATGCTCGCAGCGGTCAGTCCTTGGCCATCCTAAGCGGCCATGGGCAGGAAGTTCTTTCGGCGGCGTTTTCTCGCGATGGAACACGCGTCGTGACGGCCAGCGCCGACAGCACAGCGCGTATCTGGGACGCCAAGACCGGACGCTTGCAGTTCACGCTGACCGGCCACGAGGGGCCCGTGCAGACCGCTGTTTTTTCTGGCGATGGCAGCCGCGTGCTGACCGCCAGTGCCGACGACACGGCGCGCCTGTGGGACGCGCGCAGCGGCAAGCCCGTGCTGTCTTTGACTGGGCATGGCGACGACGTCACCTCGGCCGTGTTTTCGCCCAGTGGGCTGCGCGTCCTGACCGCCGGTCGAGACAAGCGCGCCAACATCTTCGAGCTTCCCTCCGGCAAGATCATCCAGACGTTCTACGACAGTGAAGACGGCATGCGCACCGCCGCATATTCCGTCGACGGACTGCGCGTGGTGACGGCCAGCAACGGACGCACGGCGCGCGTCTGGGATGCCATTACGGGACGCACGCTCTACGTGCTGAAGGGGCATACCCAAGATCTTCGCGGCGCGCAGTTCGCCCCCGATGGGACCCGCGTGGTCACCGCCAGCGCCGACAGCACCGCTCGACTTTGGGACATCCGCGGAGGGCGCCTGACGGGCGTCTTTCAGACTCGCGCCGACCTGCACAGCGTCGCGGTTTCAGGGGACGGAACTCGCCTTGTCACCACCGGAGCCGATCAAACTGGCTTGGTCTGGAACCTCGCGCTCGAGCGCGTGCAGGCTCTGCTGTCTGGTCACACCGACGAAGTCTTAAGCTCTGCCTTTGCGCCGAGCGGCCTGCGAGTGGCCACCGGCAGCGCCGACAAGACCGCGCGCATCTGGGATCCAAAGACCGGTCAGAACGTCCTTATCATCGGGGGCCATCAGGGAGCCGTGTTCTCGGTCGCCTATTCCCCCGACGGAACGCGACTTCTGACGGGCAGTGCCGACAAGACCGCAGGGGCCTGGGACGTAAAAACAGGGCAGAGCCTGGCCAGCTTCGTCGGTCACACGGCAGATGTTCGCAGCGCCAGCTATTCTCCCGACGGAACGCGCGTGGTTACCGGAAGCTCGGACACGACGGTGGCCATCTGGGATGCGGCCAGCGGCCAGCGTCTACAGGTGCTGTCCGGCCACGCCCAGGACGTGCTGGCGGTCAGCTATTCCCGCGATGGATCGCGGATTGCGACGGCCAGCGCCGACGGCACGGTCATCCTGTGGGATGCGGCCCGCGGCAAGCCGCAGCTTACGCTGTCCGGTCACGGCCAAGTCGTCCGCAGCCTTAGCTTTTCGCCCGATGGCGCGCACATCGCGACATCCGGCGACGACCGCACGGTGCGCACCTTCGATGCCAAGACCGGAGCACCGCTTTTGACCATCGATGACACGGCGGGTGGCGTGCGCAGCGTCAGCTACAGCCCCGATGGCAGCCGGCTGCTGTTCGCCGGCGGAGGCGGCACGGCCCGCAGCGTCCCGACGAAGCTCGACGCATATTTCCGCTTTGGCTGCCGGGCCATCGCTGGGCTCGATCTGACCAAAGAGGTCGAGCCCCACTGCGACGCGCCTTCCGCCCACTAGTCGATCTAGGGCCGCCCAACGCAAAATCAGCCTCGAGGGGCGCGGTGCATTGCGACGGCTGCGAGCCGCCGGTTTTCTGAGTCCCCGTCTGCAGACTCAAATTTTGTCCTTCGGGGCAAAGGAATTGGCGCCCAGCCCCATTCCGAGAGATAAAATACTCATCATCACGCAGATAGACAGAGAGGCCGTAGGAATGGACCGACTCGAAGCAAGCACAACACGGGACAGAAATGCACAAGAGCGGACCCTAGGCCGCACGCTCAGCGGTCGGGGAACGGCTCTGGCTGCCGTCGGTGGCTTGGCCGCCCTGGCGCTGACCGGCTGCCCTGGAAGCCAGCAAAGCAACAACGGCGACATGGCGACCGTCAGCGACATGGGCAGCAACACCGACATGAACTCGGTCCGGCCCCAGCAGCCCGGCTGCAGCAAGGACGAGTGGTGCTGGCTCTCCCCGCAGCCTCAGGGCAACGCGCTGTGGAGCGTCTGGGGAAGCTCGGCCACCGATGCGTGGGCCGCAGGCGAAAGCGGCTCGCTGGTGCACTACAGCGGCGGGAAATGGCAGGCTGCGCTTAGCCCGACCAAGAGCCCGCTCTATGCCCTTTGGGGTTCGGCCGCCAACGACATCTATGCCGTCGGTGACCGCGGCACCGTCCTGCACTACGACGGTCAAGACTGGTCGGCAATGACCATCAGCGGCTCCACCACGGGGATCGGAGCCCTGTACGGCGTCTGGGGCAGCAGCAAGGACGACGTGTGGATCGTCGGTGCTGGCGGCGTGATCCTGCGCAAGTCCGGCGGCACACTCAGCCGCGTGCAGACTCCGATGGACCCGGCGTATCAGGTCCTGCTCAAAAGCGTCTGGGGAACTGGCAACACGGTGTACGCCGTCGGTGCGGCAGGTTCCCTGCTGAAGTACGACGGCACGAACTGGTCGGCCAGCATGGTGCCCGGCGCCATGAGCGAAATCCTGACCAGCATCGCAGGCACATCCGCCAGCAACCTGTTCGTATCGTCGCTGAGCGGCGCCATTCGGCGCTTCGATGGAACCAACTGGACCACCGTAAGCCCCTTCGGCAACTTCGGCATCTATGGCCTGTGGGCCAATGGCGGCGATGTCGTGGCCGTCGGCGACGTGCTGTATTACGACACCGCGACGAAGGACCTAACCAAGCGCCAAGGCATCGTCAAGAAGTGGAACGGCACCGCCTTCGTCGACGTGCCGATGACCAAACCGATCTCGCTGTATGCCATCTGGGGCACGTCGGCCACCGACTTGGTGATGGTCGGCGCCAGTGGCACCATTGTTCGCTACGACGGTGCGACGTTCACCAGCACCAGCCAGATCGACGATCTGACCGGGGTTTCGGGCCCGCTCAATGCCATCTCGGGCAGCAGCGCCGACAACCTGGTAGCCGTTGGTGACTGGGGTTCCACCTTGAAGTGGGACGGCAGCCAGTGGCGCGGCGTAACCAACAGCATCTACCTGCGCTTCCGCGGCATGTCCGGTCCATCCGACAACCTATGGAGCGTCGCCCTCGACACGACCCCCATCACCGGCGGCCCGCGCATCCTGCAGTGGCAGAGCGGCGCCTGGTCGAGCGCTGGAATCAGCCTGCCCGGCGCCTTTACCAACGATCTGCAGTCCATCTGGGTCAGCGGTACCGACGGCATCGCGGTCGGTCGTGGTGACTCGATCCTGCGACGAAACGGCGCCACCTGGAACCAGGTCATCGGCTTTACTCGAACCAACACCATCCTGCGAGGCGTCTGGGGTTCTGACATTCAGAACGTCTGGATCGTGGGCGGCGGCCAAGAAGGCCCCAACGGAGACATCTTCACGGGCTACCCGGGCAAGATCCTGTTCTACAACGGGGCCGGAATCATCGAGAGCCTGGTCCTGCCAGAGTCTGATCAGGCCCTGCGCGCGGTCTGGGGTGCGGGCAAGAACGATGTCTGGGCCGTCGGTGACAACGGCATGATGCTCAAGTACAACGGCACCATGTGGAACCGCGTCGACAGCGGAACGCAGTTCGGCCTGCGTGGCATCTGGGGCTCGGCCAGCAACA
>JAYRFD010000677.1:0-2717 GCA_041908565.1 Polyangia bacterium
CACCCCCGAAAACACCAGCGCGCGACGAGTCCGGGATCGCGCATCGCGCGCCGCGATTGCCCACAGATAGCAGAGGGTCGCAAGGAAGATCGCAGCGGTGACCGGCGCGTCGAAACACGAAAGCTGCGAATGAAAAAACAGCCGCGGCTGCAAAAGCGTCAGCCCAGCGGCCACCAAGCCCGCGACGCGCGACAGGCACAGCGCACCGAACAGATAGACGCCGGCCACCATGGCCCCGGTCAATAGCTGGGTCGGCAGGCGCATGGCGTCGCCTTGGCGCAGAAGGCCCAGCGTGCGGTGGCGCGTCGGATAGTGCAGCGGATGCAGTCCGGCTTCGCGATCGCAGGAACAGCGGTGCAACAGACGCCACGACAGCCCGAACAGCGTCTTCATCAGCGGCGGATGTTCGCTGTTGTAGCCCAGCCAGCGATCGATGACGCGTGGATCGGCAAAGGCCAGCGGTCGACCGCTGACCATGCCGCGCAGCGACTCTTCGATGTACGCGACGTGATTTTCTGCAGCCTGGAAGTAATAGCCTTCATCGCGCGTAAAGCCCTGCGTGCGGCTGCCAAGCTGCAGCGAAAGCGTGCTGATCACGCACAGGAAAAGCGCGACCAGCAGATCTCGACGCAGCCAGGAACGACCGGTCGGTGGATGGGTGGGTCCGTTCATCGGCGAAGCTCCGCCAGGATGCCGACGTGGTGATGCGGCGCATGGTCGGCAAAGACGCGAAGCCGCAGGCTGTGTACGCGCGGAGGTCCGGCGGATGCGGCATCGACCGCCGGATCTGCAGGGCGATTGGACGGCGGCAGCGCGATGCGCACGTGGCGCAGCCCTTGTTCGCTGCTTTTTGGATCCAGCACGACGGTCTGGCTGGCCTGCCCCCCGTCGACATCGATCGCGACCTGGGCCGGCCCTTGGGCGTTTTTGCGCGCGTGATAGTCGTGCAGTCCCAGCCACAGATGCAGCGTCGCATTGTGAAATGCGGCATCGGGAATGCGGTCCCAGCTGACCTGGGTCACTTGACCCGCCCCAACGGTGACGGCCAGGCCATAGCGCGGGCGATAGGCGATCTCTAGGGTGCGGCGTTCGACGCGTCCCTGCGGACACTGGAAGGCGCCGGCGGGACCCCGCGCCGGTGGACAGGTGGTGGGTGAGGGTCCTTGAAACAGGCACGGCGTCGCCAGCAGCCCATCCACTTCGGAAACGGATCGCGGATCGGCAAGGGGGCGCGACGGGTCGTACCGGTATTGCAAAACGGTTGCATCTGCAAACTGCGCGACGGCGTCAAAGGTCGCCGTGATCGCTGGCTGGTGATACAGCCGCAGCGTGTACGCGCCAAAGGTGCGCACCGAATCAGCGGCCAAGCCCTGCGCGTCTTCGCTGCGTGCGCCGTGCAGGCTGATTTCGAAGATGCGTGGATAGCGCAGCGCATCGGGTCGACCCAGCATCGGAATCGGCATCCGATCGCCAAGCTCGCTGCGGACCACCGGATCGATCCAGGATGGCGCGGTCGCGATCAGATCGCCGGCTTTCAGGTCGCTTCGTACGACGGCGGCCAGGGCCTGCAGATCGGTGATCTGCGGCGCGTGCGCGGAACGCCACAGACCGGCCGCCGTTTCCCAGCCGGCCACTGCAACCACCGCCAAAAGCGTCAGCAGCGCGCTTCCACGCGGGAAGCGAGCCGAGATGGACGCATTAGTCAAAGAAGGCCTCGCTGCGGATCTGGCGCTTGCGGCTGACCCCTCGATCGATCAGCGCCGCTTTTAGCTCTTCGATCATTTGGCCGTTGCCGCACAGATAGAAGGTCGGCTCGCGCAGGCTGGGCAGAAGTTCAAGCACGGGACCGATGACGCGCCCGCGCAGGCGACAGAAGCCCTGCGGCTGCGACAGATAGACAAAGCTCGCGAAGCGCGGATGACGGGTGGCCAGCGCGCTTAGCTCGTCTTGATAGAAGACATCGGCTTCGCGGCGCAGCCCCCAGTACAGAAGGACGCGACCCGTCTCGGGTCGGCGCAGGACTTCTTCGATCATGGGCAGCATCGGCGCAATGCCAGTGCCGGTGGCGACGTAGACCGCATCGCCGGCGTGGGCCAGTTCGTTGACGAAGAAGCCCATGGGGCCGGTGAAGCGAACGGCA
Source organism: Polyangia bacterium (assembly GCA_041908565.1). Taxonomy (GTDB): domain Bacteria; phylum Myxococcota_A; class Polyangia; order Palsa-1104; family JAEUJZ01; genus JAEUJZ01. The sequence goes on from JAYRFD010000677.1 coordinate 2,141, forward strand.
TCACCCAGACGCAGGTCGTCGAAAAAGCGCGAGCCGATGCCCCCTTCGACCAAGCGGATGATCAAGGACAGCTCGCCGCGTCGCTCGGGCGGTGAAGCGATGGAATAGCTACGCAGGATCGGGTTGCCATCGGCATCGGAGCCAACGGTTACCGAGACGAACTGGCCGGGACGAAAGCGCAGCTCGGTCGGGGCAGCCCCGGCAGCTGGGGCGCTGTCGAGGGCGAAGACAAACTCATCGGTTTGCTCGGCTACTCGACGGCGAGCGACGAGACGCGCCTGTTGGATTCGACTGGACACGGGTGTAAGGTAGCGAGATGCGAAGAAACGGTCGAGAGTCGAGTTTCATGGGGCTAGGTAGCGGTCGTGTCCCGACGGTCGCCTTGCTATTGTGCGGCGCAGTCAGCCTGGGCAATTGGGCAGGCTGCAGCAAGAAAGAGCGCCAAGTCGCGCCCGGCCCAGCGGGTCTGCCTCCGCTGGCGGTCCGCGGCAACACGGGCACGCAGCCTGTAAAGCAGGCACCTGCCATGCCCGCCGATCACCCGCAGTTCCTGCAGCCCAACTCCATGCCACCATCG
>JAYRFD010000678.1:0-3614 GCA_041908565.1 Polyangia bacterium
ACGCGAGTGTCTGCTGGACCCGGATGTCGATGCCGTGCTGTCGATCGGGCGCAGCCCATCGGGGACAGAGCACAGCAAGCTGCGCGAGATTCAGCACCGCGACTTCACCGACTTTTCCACCCTTGAGGGACAGCTATCCGGCTATGACGCCTGCTTCTTTTGCTTGGGCGTGTCGTCCACCGGCATGTCGGAAGCCGACTATCGCCGCATCACCGTCGACATCGGCGTCGCCGCGGCGCAGACCTTGGTCGAAATCAACCCGGCCATGACCTTCGTTTTTGTGTCGGGGATGGGCACCGACCCGAACAGCCGCACCATGTGGGCTCGCGTCAAGGGCCAGGCTGAAAACGCCATCCTGGCGCTGCCGTTCCGCAACGTCTGCGCGTTCCGTCCGGCCTTCATTCAGCCCGGTCCCGGCATCACGTCGCGCACGCCGATGTATCGCGCGCTTTATGCCGTCGCCGGCCCGCTGTTGCCTCTTCTCAAGCGGCTGGCTCCCGGTCATGTGTCGACGACGGAGCGTGTCGGGCGAGCGATGCTGAACGTCGCCCGTCGCGCCGCCCCAAAGAAGATCCTGGAAAACATCGACATCGACCAGCTTGCCGACTGACTGCGATTGAAGGGGCTTGGGGCCGGTGCAGACATGGCAGGCGGCGGGACCGCACCGCTATTTCGTCGACGGCGATCGCATCCGCTGGGAATCGGTTGGGGCCGTCGCAAAAGATCAGGCGCACGTCTTTGCGCGGCTGCTATTGCAGGTCTCTGCCCAGCATGGCCATGCGTACTGCCTGGTGGATGGCCGCCAGATGCTGCCCCTGCCGGCCGAGTCGCGCCGCGTGTACCTGGAATACCTCAAGCAGCACCAGCCTCGGTTTTCGCTGGCCATCTTTGGCGCTCCTCTTCACATTCGCGTCGCGGGTCAGCTTGTGATCCACGCTGCCCGACTGATGTCGCTGCCCCCCATGGATGTCAGCTACACCGCCACCGAGGCCGAAGCCGAAGCGTTTCTGCTCGCGCGGCGCGGACCTTGCAAGCCCAGCGAGTAAGCGCCGCCCATCGCCGTCAGACGCCTCTTGTCCGCCGCGGGCCGCTTGCCGTATCGTGGAACGCGTCGGTGCGCAGGGGCGCCGTTCCCGCTGAAAGAAGTCTTCACCCTGCAGCGAGCCGTTCGCTTCTTCCACACGGTCAGCACGATTCCAAGACCTGGTCCAACAAGCGGGCCGCGACCAGGGGGAGAGTGCAGTCGTGGATCCAATTTCTGAAGTGAAGGTTCGTGCGGAGCGCTTGCAGCGCCAGATCGAGCAGGGCGATGCGCAGGCTTTGGCGCGTGTCCAGCGACGCGGTCCAGGTCGCGGTGATCGGTCGCTTGCCGCGCCGGATGTTCGATACAAGCACTGCCTGTCCGCCGTCGCGCGTGAGCTAGGCTTTGCCGATTACGCCCATCTTCTGCGTGTTGTCGACGGAGATCCCGGCGAGGCCGACTTCGGTACGCTGCCCTGCGGGCGCGGCAGCGGGGGCTATCTGAACGCCTGGTATCGCGACTACGACGAGGCGCGCGAGCACCGCCAGGCATCTGCCGGTTTCCTGCTGGCCTACCGTCGTCACTTCGTCGTCGTCGAGAGCCCATACATCCGCGAGATCGTCGGCGTCGATCCGCGGGATCCCGACTGGGCGGCGATCGGCTTCGACTGGGCGCGCCCGGCTGACCTGACCGCCCGGCGACGCCTGTACGGTCGCCTGTTTGCGCAGCGCCCGCCCGCGCCGCCCGCCGCATCGCGCTAGCCCGCCCCACTGGGAACGGGCCCCCTGGGGCAGTGCGCGCCTGGCGTTGCTGCCGCCCCCGGGGGGGCCTGCCTGCGGAAACGTACCGCGAGCCAGCAACGAGGGGCGTCCAACGTGGCTCCCCAAGTCTGGGCACCAGGATTCCGGATCGGTCGACTACCCAAAGTACCTAGAAAAAGCAGGCTGCAGGGGGTTGGTGGGGCGGGGCTGGTCAGCGGGGCGGCCGAGGCGGCGGCGCTGGAGGCTCTGGCGGGCCTTCCTGGCGAGGCAGGTTCTGGCTGGATCGACGCAGGCGGTGGTGCCTGCGGGGGCGGTCGGGATCGGTCAGGGCGGCGATGGCTCGCAGAAGCGATCCGGCGGCCAGCCACGCGCAGACGATCGACACGCCCCAGCCAAGCTGGCTTGGATATAGAAAACCCAGCCCCGAAAGCAGGCACAGAAGCACGGTCAGCGCCATCGATAGCGATAGCGGGCTGCGTTCATACGGTCGACGGAGGGCGACCCCCAGCATCAGGGCGCCGGCCCGCGCCATGGCCCGACCGGGGCGACCGCGCATGGCGACGGGGATGCCGTGCTGCGGCGGCGCCTTGCGCTTTAGTTCTCCCGATGGCGTCCGTCGGCGCTGCACGCGGCGTTCGGTCAAGATCAGCTCGGTGGCCTGGTCCAGATCGCGCAGGAACTGTTCTTCCAGGGCCACGCCGAACGCGGCATCTTCGACGACGACATCCAGTTCCCAGTTGGTAAAAAGGCTGGCCAGGTTCAGGTTCGAACTGCCGATGCGCGCCCACTTGCCGTCGACCACCATGGTCTTGGCGTGCAGCATGGGACCGCGCCACTCATAGATCTTCACGCCCGCTTCCAGAAGGGTCGCAAAGCCGGCATGACCGGCCCAGCGAATCCACGGCAGGTCGGATCGACCGGGCACCAGGACGCGAACATCGACGCCATCGCGGGCGGCGGCCAAGAGCGCCTCGTAAATCGGGGTCGGCGTCAGGAAGTAGGCATCGGTGATCCAGATGCGCTCGACGGCGTTGGCGAGCAGCACCTGGGTCAGCCGATAGATGCGCGACCGCCACGGCACGCCGGGAATGACGCGCACCGGCGCGGTCATCGACACGCAGGCACAGTCCGGGGCCGAGATCGACAGGCGATCCAGATCCGCAACCCGGGCCGACGTGCGGGCGGGGCCATGACCGTGCAGGGCCTGGAACAGTCGCGGCGGCAGGCCGGGGCCCGAACGAGACCATGTCTCGTCGAAGGCGGCGCATAGCTCGGCCGCGGCGGGTCCGGCAAAGCGCAGGGCGGTGTCGCGCCAAGGGGCCTCGCCATGGCCTTGCTGATCGAAGTCACCGGCCCAGGCATCGCCGATGCACAGTCCGCCGACGTGGCCGATCACTCCGTCGATGCACAGCGCCTTGCGGTGGTTGCGGCGTAGGCTGGCAATCGGTGCGGTGAACGCGAACGGCTGGCAGGCCCGGACGCTGATGCCGACGCGAGCCATGCGGGCCCATAGCTCGCTGCTGGTGCCCAGCGATCCGAACCAGTCGTAAAGGACATAGATCTCGACGCCGGCCTGGGCGCGGGCGATCAGCGCGTCGGCGATGCGGTTGCCGATGCGGTCGCCCGAAAAGATGTAGTTCTCAAGCAGGATGAAGTGCTCGGCATGGGCGATGTCATAAAGCCAGCTTGCGAACACCTGGGGGCCGTCGCACAGCAGGGTGACGGCGTTGCCGGCGATGCGCTCGGCCTCGCTGGCGCGACGCAGGGCGCGCGAGGTTAGCTCGGCGCTGCGCGATGCCAGGGAAGGCGGCTGTGAAGGCGACGAAACGACA
>JAYRFD010000679.1:0-4174 GCA_041908565.1 Polyangia bacterium
CGTCGGTGTGGCGGTCTTGCGCGGGAATGGGGTGACGCAAGAGGTCCAGGATGCTGGCGGCGTGCCACACGTCGCAGCGGGCTGGCAGGATTCTTTCGCGGCGCAGACGATCGCCGATCTTGCGCAGGCTCAGGCCCTCTTGTCGCAGCTCATGTGCGCGGCGTATGGCCACCTGCCTTTCGCGCACGATCCGACGACGACGCTCGGCGATTCCTTCCTGCGGGTCGCTATCGCGCGAGTATCGGCCGTTGGGCTGCTGACCTGCGCGCAGCAACACCCGCAGCACCGTTCCATAGTTCCAGCCTGCCTTGCGCGCCGGGATTCCCTCCGCCTGCAAGCGACGGCAGATGGCATACAGCTTCAGCCCCTCGGCGTTCAGGGCGCAAATCCGCGTGATGGCCAGCTGTTCGATGGGGGCCGGGACGAGCTGCCGGCGACCTTCTGCGTCACGCTCGTCAGAATAGCGCCAGCCAAACGGCGGCCCACCAAGCTGCACGCCGCGACGCTTTAGCTCGCGCATGGCCAGGGCAGTGCGCTCGCCGATCGACTCACGCTCGCACTGCGACATCGACATCACCACGTTCAGGAAGCACTTGCCGGTCGCCGAGCGCGTATCGATGGCATCGCACACCGACAGCAACGAGTAGGGCTGCCCATCGCGGAAATACTCATCGCAGAGATAGGCCAGGTCTTTCACATTGCGCGATAGCCGATCGAGCTTAAACACGACGATGCAATCGACTGCCCCCTGCCGCAGCATGCGCAGCACACGCCGCATGCCAGGGCAGTTTAGCGACTTAGCCGACACGCCTTCATCGGCAACGGTTTCAATCAACGTGATATCTCGACTGATGCAGTATGCTCGGATGCGATCGGTCTGCGCTGCCAGGCTCAGCCCCTCAAGAACCTGCTGTGCGGTGCTGACTCGAACATAACCGACAGCCCGCGACTGGCGGGGTGCTGTGTCTTGAAAAAACCACGACATGGATTGCCTTATGGTTGAGTTGGCTACTCGGCTACAGAAAACAGGGTAGCCACCAGGCAAACACGAACAAAGAGCAGGGTCTATCTAAATCTAAAATCTGTTTGAAATGCCTTCATTCATGAGTTCGCTATGGGATAGCCCATGCTGATTATCCTTGTTCAAGCTGGATGCGCTGGACCAGCTTCCGGTTGATCAGTGCCTCGAATTGCAGACGCAGACTCTTGGCGAAGCTGGGGTCGGTCAGCAGAACGCCGGCTTCAATGTTGCGGGTCTGGGCGGCTTCCGTCAGGTTCGCCGAGGTCACCAGGGCCCGCTCGTCATCGACGACGATGCACTTGGCGTGCAGGCAGGCCGTGGCTTCCCCGTCGGCGAGTGAGCGTGGATCAAAGTACAGCTCGGGTCGCGGCGGCCACGGCCACAGGTCGCGCAGGAACCAGCGGGCAAAGTCCTCGACCAAGCGCTCGGCGGACGCATCCGCTTGCCAGGCCTTGCGCGGCAGATTGAAAAACAACCGCACCCGCAGACCGGGCTGCGCAGCCATGCGCTCGGCCAGTGGGCGCAGCACGGGATGGCCCGGCGGAGCCTCGTCGCGTGGGCGATGCCCCAAGTTGTAGGTCGAAACCAGGACAGAGCGCCGCGCCTCGCGGAACAGCTCTTGCGCCACGATTGCGGTGTCGCGTGAGCCGCGCAGATCCAAGTCGGACCAGACCAGCTGCGGGCGCGGTGCAGCCTCGGCAGCCGCGTGGGCATCGGCCAGCAGGCGCAAGGTGGTGGCCGCTTGAACGCTGTCCATGGATCGGTCGCGTAGTGTCTGCAGCAGGGTATCCAGCGCCGCCACTTCATGGCTGGCCACCAGCCGACCCAGCTGCGAGCGGCTCGCCGAGAGGGACAGCGCTCCCCGCTCCAGCGCTGTCGCAACTGTGGCCAGGCTGGTAGCAGACACTCGCTGCGCGGTGTCATTCATTCCTGGGCCTCAAAGAAGGCTAGCTCCGCATCTTCGACGGTGGGTACCACCAGCGCACGATCGAGCAGCTCGTTGCGCCGCTCGCAGGAGGGCTCGGCGATCAGCAGACAGCCATGGCAGGCAGCCCCGTGCAGGGGGCGGCCCTCGTGTGGTTCGTCGGGACGATGCTGGGCACAGACGGGGTCATTGCTGCACAGCGCGCCCAGCCGCAGCGCGGCCAGCAGGTGTTGATCGATGTGACGACCCACTTCGACTAGGCCGCCCAGCGTGCCTTCGGCATCCGGCGACCCGGTGTACAGCAGCAGCCCATACGCCGCTTCGTCGACGCCGCTTAACCCTGGGCGGACATAGACGCGCTCGCGGATGCTGGCTGAGGCATAGCCACACTCCAGCGAGACCGCGGTCAGCAATAGGTGCGAAAGCGAGTGCAGCAGCAGATAGGGCATTGCCACGCCAAGCACGAAGTCGATCGACAGCCCGCCCTTGGTTCCGATGCGCGCTTCCAAGCCGGAGCGGAACTGTCGCGCGCGATCGCGAACCGCCGGCCGCGACAGCCAGCGCCCCACGGCATCGGCGTGCAGCGACAGGAACACGCCTTCGCCGCGGTTCTCAACGGCGGGCAGCCACTTCACATCCAGGGCCAGATGCGCCATGCGCACGCCGAGCCCAATGTCTTGGTCTAGGGGCTCCGAGGGTGCTTCAAAGCGAGTGAAGCCGACCTGGGCGACGACTTCGCGCAGGCGATGAACCAAGACCACGCGCTCGATCTGCGGCGGCGGCGGCGTGACCTGTCGCCGCGCGTAAAAGTCTCCATCAGGCAGGTCATCGCCGATCTCTTCGGGCTGCGCCAGGAACGTCTCCAGCTCGACATCTCTTAGGCGCGGAGGGGGAGCTGTGGTCCCCGACTTGCGACGCAGACACTCGGCCCAGACTTTGTCGTCGGCCAGGCCGTTGAGCGCGGCGCGCACACGCTCTTTGCGGCGCTCGCGCCGGATGTCATCGACGCTCTCGGCGTAGGCCAGGAAGTCGTCCCATACCGCCGCCACACCCTGACGCAGCTCGCGATCCGCATCGGGTATCGAGATCGCGCGCTCGACCACAGGGAAGTAGGCATTGCTGGCGTGGCGGGTCAGCAAGCGATTGTTCTGCGGCTTGCCCGCTTCGTCTTGGCAGGCCTCGCGCGCTTCGCGGCCCAGCCATAGCCGGTTGCCCTCGCACGGACCCAGCAGCGACGGCATGGTGCTGCTGCCTTGCAGCTGGCCCAGCGTGACCGAGCTTCGGCAGGCTTCGCAGCGCACGCGCAGATCCGCAAGGTCGCCCGTCGTGCCGCGCTCGTCGAGCCACAGCATGCCATCGCAGGTCACGCCAGGCGGGTGAACCACCTTGCGCCACTCGATGTCGCTGATGTGTCCGTTGGGGCAGGCTTGCACGAAGCGCACCGGCACCACGGGCTGCGCCTTGAACTTGCCTGACGCATCTTCCATCGGCAGGCGCCCTTGGCGTAGGGCGTTGCGATGCACCAAGGGGCGCGATCGTCCGTGCTCTTTGCTCACGCGCTCGCGCTGGGCCACAAACCACTCGGGAAATTCCCAGGCCGCCATGCCCACGCCTTGATCCTCTTCGCGATCGGGCACGGGCGGGGCGCGCAGCTCAAGCTGGGGCAGACGCAAGCGCTCGCGCAGGCTCTCCAGCAAGCGGGGCTCTTGCACCAGCGGCTTTTCACCGTTCCAGTGCTCTAGGCCAGCGACCAGCACTGCTTCGTCGGGAAGATCGACCAGCGAGCCCGGTCCATAGGTCGACACTACCTGGCTCTGGCGAACGCGGGCGCGGCTCATCGTACGGTTCCTCCGTCCAGGCGCTTAAGCAGGACCGGCACCTCGGCTTCGACATCGCGCAGCGACCACTGAGCGCGGAACTTGCGCAGCGGCGACCGCGGCGCGCTGTTCTTCAAGTCCGAGTCGAGCGGCGTATGCAGCAGCGCCTGCTTGCCCGGCACCTCAGCCCAGTACTGCAGCCCGCTCTGGCTCTCGGCTTCGCGGGCCAGGCATTCCCAGGCATCCAGCAGATCATCGACGCGGGCCAGCGTCCGCGACACCAGCTCATCGCACTCGCTTCCGCTTAAGTCCTTGCGATGGATGCGGGCTCGCGCCGCGATGGCGTCGCGCACAAAGTCCAGCTTGCGGCGGTGAAGAGGTAGCTCAATGGCGCGGGCTGGCGGGGTCAGC
>JAYRFD010000680.1:0-6836 GCA_041908565.1 Polyangia bacterium
GGTCACGCGGTGACGAGGCGCGGTCACGCGGTGACAAGGCGCGGTCACGCGGTGACAAGGCGCGGTCACGCGGTGACAAGGCGCGGTCACGCGGTGACAAGGCGCGGTTACGCGGTGACGGGCGGTCGTTACGCCGTGACGAGGCGTGGTTACGCGGTGACGACCCGCGGTTACGCCGTGCCGACCCGCGGTTACGCCGTGCAGATGGTTTGGGGGGTGGGGTTGGGTGTGTCCGCGGGGCGGCTCAGTGGTTGCGGGACAGGAGGACGCCGACTTGCGGGTCTTGGGTGGGGGCGTTGATCTCGGCCCAGGGGACGACGCCGGGAGGCTGCCACTTGACGTTGTCGCCGGTGCGCACCCAGACCGGGTTGGTCAAGGCATACGGAGCTGGGTTGCCGACGACGACGGCGCTGATGTCGGTGGTGGCGGCGATGCCCAGCGGGCCGGCCAGCGCTCCGACGGCATCGGACACCAGCAAGAAAGGCTCTTCGGTGCCGGTGATGACCGGGAACATGGGCTTTTCGCCGACCGCTTCCATCACGATCCAGGCGTCGCGCGGCAGCGACAGCGCGACCTGCCCGACGACGGGCCCGCCGGGGGCTGGTGCCGCATCGGCCCGGCTGCGACCGGGCTCGACGGGGATCTTCTGCTGCAGGCGACCGTTGACCCACAAGTGCAGCCGGCTGACCGACACCCATGGGGCGGCCGACAGCTTGTAGCGGACGGTGACGCTGCCATCGCGGGCGTATAGCTCTGACCCAATCGGAGCCCCCGGGTTTTCCGGACTGGGCGAGCCGGCCGACACCGTGAACGTCAGAAACGGACCGTTCGAAAGCGTGGCCGCGCGGCGGACCTTGACGGCATCGACCAGGCGGTCGGCCGTCGCCGAAACGGGATCATCGGTTCCCATCTGCAGATAGGTGCGCGGCCAGCCGGGCTCTTCCCCGACGCTGCCGTGGCTGTCGGATGCGGCGATCGCGGTGTGGCGGAAGCCCTGGTTCAGCATGTGGAACCAGTCGTCGATGGCGCCGGGAAACACCGCTTCCAGGTTGTCCAGCCCACTGTCGCCGGCCGGCGCGCGGGGCGAGATATCGACCAAGACCTGCCCGCGCACCAGGGCTCCGGTGATGCTGGCCGGGCGCAGCACCTTGCCGTTTACGCTGCACGGATCCAGCTGCTTTTTGGGATCGAAGCCGGGCGGCAGCGGCTGGTAACAGGCGGCGGGCCAGTTGCCCGGCACGCGAATGCTGTGCAGCTCGTGCTGCAGCTTGCCGTTGACTAGCTCGAGCGCGTCGCAGTCGTACGAGATCAGGCTCTGCCCGACGCCGTCGAAGAAGGCCGGCCCGTTGGGACCTGCCAGCCGCTTCGAGGTTCCCTGCGCAACCATGCCGCCGGTGATCGACGATCGCCCGTACTGGTTGAAGTAACCCTGCTGTGCGTCGCGCGGGTGGTTGCAGACGATGATGTTGCCGGCGCTGCGATCGCCCAGCTTGCGCAGATCGGCGAACAGGTCGGCGGGCGGGCGCCCGAACCACTCGAAGGCGCCGTGCGTCACCGGCGCCACCTGATATTCCAGCGGGTAGGTGTTGAAGTGGCCGCTTTCCAGCGTCGTAAATTCCATGCCGACGAAGCTCTGCAGCCACGGGCGCAGGTCCAGGTGTTCCAGCATCGGTCGCCAGTCGGACACGAAGTTGTGGTCGGTCGAGATCGCGATGTCGACACCTTCGCCGGCCGCCGACCGCACGCGATCAGCAAGCGCCATGTGCGAATCGACCGAGTTTTCGCTGTGCACGTGCGCATCCATCGACATCCAGCCGCTGGTGTCGACGACGCGGGTGACTTGTCCCGACACCGACGCGACGCTGCCCTGCGTCACGCGCACCGGCGCCGATGTCAGGTCGTATTCCAGGCCGCGGCTGAAGTACACCGTGTAGTCGCCCGGTCGCACCGCGATGGTGACGCGGCCGGTGGCGTCGGTGTAGCCGGTGGCTTCGATGTAACGCCGCCCCGTATCCAGCCGGTCGGGCAGCATGTCGGAATAGCGGTACGCTTCGCCGGCCTGCAGATCAAACACCCCGCCCGATCGTCGCTGCGCATCGCTAAAGTCGCGATCGTAGCTGCCGACGACCGTCACCTTGGCCGGGATCCCGCGCCCTTGCTGATCGACGACCAGGGCCTGCACGAACGACGGCAGCGGCAGCGTTGGATCGATGCGCGTGGTCTCGCCCGCTTTGATCTCGAACGGCACAAACGGTCCCAGCGATCGACCCGCCGCCTGCACGCGATAGGCATAGCGGCCCGGCGGCAAGCGCCCCGCAAGGTAGCCCGCGTCGTCGGGATAGTCCTGGGAATAGGGACGGCACAGGCTGGTTTCGCCCTGCATGCCGCAGCGCCGCAGGCCAGCATCCAGGTAGTCGTCATCGCGCGCAAAGGCCGCCGTGGTCAGCGCAAGCTGCTGATAGATCACGATCTGCGCGTCGTGCGCAGGCTGGCCGTTTTCTTGGCCCAGAAGCTGGCCTTGATAGCGCCCGGTCGGCGTGCCGCGCAGGCTGGCCACTTCGTCGGTGATCGCTGCGACATCGCCGCCTCCGACGATGAAATACTGCGTCATTTCGACAAAGCCGCGCGATGGGATCGTCGTCTTGATCGAATCGCTGAACACGCCGATGAATGAGATCGCCGTAAACGGCACCAGAAGCGACGTGTTGTCGATCGGCGAAAACGGGTCTTTGAAGGCGCCGGCGTTGCGGTACAGGTCGGCGTTTTGCGCGACGAAGTTGGTGTCGCTGGGCGCCGCGGCCAGGCCATAGCTGACGCGGTCGCCCTGGCGATAGCTGGCCGATGCCAAGAACTCGGTCACCACGCCGGAAAAGGCCGGCAGCGGCAGCGCTCGACGGAACGATCGATCCAAGGGGTGGCGCAGATCGAAGCCGGTGCCCGGCAGCCAGACGTTGTTCAGCCGCCCATACAGAAGCACGCTGCCCAGCGGCACGCGCACCGGGCTTAAGTCGACGCCGCCGATCTGCGCTTGGAACGTCGGGTTGCCCAGCACGGCGCTGGGGATGCGCAGCGGACGCGCCGTGTCGTTGATGATGCGCGCGTGGATCTCGACGTGGCTTTTGCCCGGCTTCAGCACGTAGTCGACTTCGTAGCGCGCGTTCTCGTTGGTGATCTTGTTTAGCTCGCTGGCGAAGGTGCTGAAGTCGAAGTTCAAAAGCAGGCCCAGCTTCAGAAGCTCGGACGATCCGTCAGAGTTGTGCAGGTTGGTGGGCAGTAGGTAGTTCAGAAACAGGCTGTTGAAGACCTTCAGCAGCATCAGGAATTCGCCGCCGCCACCCGATGCCCGTACCACCGCCACGCCCGCGTCGTAATGGACGTGGTTTGGGCCATAGCTCTGGTCGTATGCCTTGCTGCCGTCGGAAAGCACCTCGACCTTGTCGCAGGCCACGGCCTGGAAGAAGAACGAGGGGAACATCTCGGCGAAGATGTCGTGACCGCCCTTGCGGTTCGATTCGTTGCGGCCTTGTTCGTCGAAGCGACGGATATCGGCGTCGATGATGCCGCCGCCATAGACGCCAAAGCCGCGCGAGTAGCCGGCGTTCTGCACGACCAGCCGGATGCGGTCGTTGTCCAGCATGTAGTCGCCGACCTCGCCCAAGGCTCGCGGGCCGCCGCCGATCAGCTGACCGCGGTCGGTGACGCGATAGGCGCGTGGTCGAAAGACCTCGGGCTCGGACTGGCAGCTTAGCGTGCCCCCCAAAACGCCCAGGCCCAGAAGCAGACAGCCCAACGTCCGCAGGCAAAGACGCGAGCGGCCGATGCGTTGCGATGCGCGTTGCGCGGTGTACGCGGTGTGCATGGTGCGCCTCGCTTAGAAAATCAGGACGATGTCGGCTTCGAAGCGATCGTTGTTCAAGATGTTCGGCTCGGATTCGGTGGCGAACGTGTAGCCCAGCGAGCCATGCAGCGGGAAGGTCCGCGTCGGGCGCAGAAACACGCCCAGCGTGTGGTAAAGCAGCGTGTAGCTGGCGTCGAACCTCTGGTCCATTTCCGTCGCGGGCTGCGTGCCAACATGGGCGCGCGGAGCGTAGCTGCTGATGCGATAGCCGGGCGTGATCTGCAGCGGGATGCGCGGGATCGTGTAGCGCAAGTGACCCCAGAACCCCAGGCGTTCCAGATCGGGCACGCCGGTCAGTGTGTCGCGGCTGGTGCGCAGGTACAGGAAGCCGCCCTGTAGCTCGAAGCCCAGCAAGGACAGCGCGGCATCGACCGCCACGCCGGCATCGGTTTCGCGCATCAGATCCGGCAGGTTGCCGACGGTGCGCGGGTTCCACTGCGAAGCCAGGCCGATGTGCAGGATCGGCTTTCTGAAGTCATCGACGACGGAAAACATCGGGCGAACTTGGTCTTGCGGCAGGCCGGCCTGACCCCAGTACGCGAACTCGACGCGGCCGTACAGCGCCGGGATGTTGTTGTCGTTCAGAAGCTGGTTCTGCCCGTTGCCATTGCCGGCGAACAGCGAATAGCGAAACGAGGTCCCGCGCGAAAGGCCAATAAAGCCGGAATGCAGCGAGATGCCCAGGTTGCGATCGGCGCCCAGGCCGCGCGTCGCCAAGCCCTCGGTCGGCTGCACGCCTTCGACGGCGACGCTGCGCGACACGAAGGGCAGCTCGGCGTCGGATCGCAGGCTCTCCAGATCCCAGGGCGTCACCTGCTGGCCCACCGTCACACGAAGCTCGCGCAGCGGGGCCCAGGTGATGTAGGCATCGCGCAGCCGCGTCGTCATCTGGCCGCCGGGAAACGACTGGCTTAGGCGGTCTTCGCTGGCCGCTTCCACCGACACGCGGGCCGCCAGCCGGTTCTTCCACTGCGCATCGGCGACGACGCGAGCCTGCGGCAGCTGAAAGCCGTTGTTGCGCCCGACCAGCGTGTAGTTCTGCGGCTCGCTGATCCAGCGATACGAGCCATGGATGTATCCCGACAGCGTCACGCGAAAGCCAGCCAGCGTCGGCCACAGGCCCCAGGCATTGTTCTGCGCGACACCAGGAGCGATCGCAGGCGCTGCGCTGACCGTCGGTCCCGCGGTCGGTGGACTGGCTGCTACCGTAGGTGTTCCGTCGACTGTGCCGGGCACTTCTGCGACGGACGATCCGCCCGTCGGCGCGGAGCCGGTCGCGGGGCTTCCGGTCGCTGCAGCTTCTGCCGCGACAGGCGCGGTTCCCGTCGGTCCGAACGGAGCAGTCTGTGCTTGGGCTGACGCGACCGCGGGCACAAGCAGACCGGTCAGGATCGCAGCGAGCCTGCGGGGCAGCGCGCGCGGCGTCGCGCGAAGGGACGCAGGGGGCAACGGGCGATCGGAAGCAAGCACAGGGCGGGGTGCGGACATAGCGGCCTCGACAGGAAAGCGGGCACCGGCAGCACCCGCGGGATGGTTCACAGCCGCTCGCGAACAGAGATCACGGCTTGTCGATCTGTCAAGCGCCAACGCGCAAAGCCCCGCCCGCGTACCTTCTGCGCAGCGTCGAACCAGCCCTCGCCGTACCAGGCTCTTGGGACCTGCCGCATTCGGTCGTGTCTTTCGCGGTACGATGGGGCTGCCGTCGCCTGCCATCCCTGCTCGCAACCCGTGAGGTTCGCTTCGCAATGCCCCGATCGCATGCCCGAAACCGCCTGATCCTGCTTGGCCTCTGCGCCCTGTGTTCCGTCCCTGGCGTTGGCTGCAAGCGTCCAAGCGTGGCCGGCCAAGGCGGTGCGGGATGGCTGGAATTTTTCGGCGGATTTGCCAGCCCCAGCGATGGCCTGCTGCTCGCTCGCGCCCATCGCGGTGCGCCGGATCCGCTGCCGCAGCCTGGGGAATCGCGGGCCCGCCGCGTGCAAGAGACGCTGGAGTCCCTGGAAGCCGACCCCCTGCGCGACATCGCGCTGTCGATTCGCCTGGGCGATCGTCCGCCGATCCACGTCCGCAGCAACGATCGCGGCTACGTCGAGCTAACGCCACTTTTGGGCCTGCTGCCGCCGCAGGTCGCGGTGCGCCTGGACGTTGCCGAGCCTCACTATCAGGTGCCGGCGATCCAAGGCTTCCTGCCGGTCTATGACAGCCAGCCGGGCCTGGGCGTCATCACCGACATCGACGACACGCTGCTGGACACCGGCGTCGTCGACAAGCTGAAGCTAGCCCAGCAGGCGGTGACCCGCAGCACCTGGGAACTGCAGGCGTTTCCCGACGCGGCCGCTCGCCTGACCGCCTTGTCGAAGGACCGCCCTGTGTTCTATGTCTCGGGCAGCCCTTGGGGCTTCTATTCGCGCATCCAAGGGTATTTCGCGCGCAGCGGCTTTCCCGTCGGGACGCTGCTTCTGAAGCGCTTTTCGTCCGAGCCCCTTTTCGATCAGATGGCCTTCAAGTGGGGGCACATCGCGCGCGTCGTCGATGCGCTGCCGCAGAAGCGCTGGCTGCTTGTGGGCGATTCCGGCGAAAAAGATCCCGAAATCTATGCTCGCCTGCGTCGCGAGCGCCCCGACCGCGTCGAGGCCATCTTCATCCATCTGGTGACCCCCGAAGACCCGCAGTCGCCGCGCTTCGCCGGCATGCGCGTGTTTCGAGCGTGGGCCGAAGTCTCCGTCGAGCCAAGCCCAGCCACCCCGTCGAGTCCGGCCATCCCGTCGAGCCCAGCCAGCGATCCCAGCGCACAGAAGGGCTAAAAGCGATACAGCGCGGCGATCTCGGTGGCGATGCTGTCTTCGACGACCATGCGTGCGCAGTCTGCGGTCAGGACCATGCGTCCGACGGATCCAAGCTGGGCGAGCAGGTCGTCCCAGCGATACGGGGCCGGGGCAAA
>JAYRFD010000681.1:0-2040 GCA_041908565.1 Polyangia bacterium
CGGTCATGGCGACGCCAGCAACTGCGCGAAGTGGCCAGTCGGACAGCCCGGCTGTGGCACGGCCTGAAGATCCAGATCTGGCGCTGGAACACACCACGCCGGCCGTCCTGGGCCTGGGCGAACCGTACCAGGCAAGCGCAGCGTCGATGCGCAGCCCACGGGACGTAGGGCCGCTGAATCCGCTTGAGCAAGCGGCCCTGGCAGCCACGCAAGCCGCCCCAGCGGGCAGCGGGCCTAGCCTGACCGCTTCGACCCCGTCGCGACCGCCACTACAAAGCTTCGACCGTTCCAGCGATTCCAGCGACTGGGAACCTGCCCCTGCCTCGGTGCCCGGTTACCGCTTGCTGCGTTCTTTGGGACACGGCGCCTTCGGATCGGTCTGGCTGGCCGAGCAAGAGAACACCGGCAAGCTCGTCGCCATCAAGTTCTACTCGCATGCGCAGGGGCTCGACTTCCACTTTCTGCGTCGCGAAGTAGAGAAGCTGGCGGCGCTGTACACGTCGCGCGAGATCGTCCAGTTGATCGAAGTCGGCTGGCACGCATCCCCGCCGTATTACGTAATGGAGTATCTGGAACGCGGCTCCCTGGAAGATCGCCTGCGGGGGGGACCGCTGTCGGAAACCGACGCCACGCGCATCTTGCGAACCATCGCGCGCGCCTTGGCCCAGGCACACAGCGTCGGCATTCTGCACTGCGATCTGAAGCCGGCCAACGTGCTTTTGGACAGCGATCTGCGCCCCCGCTTGTGTGACTTTGGCCAGTCGCGCTTGAGCAGCGAACAGCAGCCCTCTCTGGGCACGTTCTTTTACATGGCGCCCGAGCAAGCCGATCTGGCCGCCGTCCCCGATGCGCGATGGGATGTCTATGCCCTGGGGGCGATGACCTACGCCATGCTGACGGGCAGCCCGCCGTACCGCACCAAAGACGCGCGGAAGCTGATTGCGGAAGACTCTGCGCTGCCGAATCGCCTGTCGCTGTATCGACAGATCCTGCGGTCTGCTCCGCCGCCAGAGCTTGAGCTACGCCGACTGTGCAAGCGCATGGATGCCGGTCTGCGCACGCTGGTCTGCGACTGCCTGAGCCTGGATGCGCAAGCGCGACCCAACAGCGCGCAGGCGGTCCTGGATGCGCTCACCGAGCTTGAGATCCAGCGAGCCCGGCGCCCCGTGCTGATCATCGGTGCCGTCGGGCTGGTGCTGCTTCTGGTTGTCGTGTCTTTGATCGGTCGCCAGACCTGGCGCACCGCGCTGGGCAGTACGCAGATGGCCATCACCCAGCGCGCACTGGAAAGCACGCGCTTCGCTGCGCGCTTTGTCGCCGAGACCGCAGGACGCGAAGTCGAGCGCCGCTGGGGAGCGTTGGAAGCCGCCGCCAACGACCCGATGATGCGCGACATCCTGATTGAGCTGGGTCAGGGACAATCATCCGCCACGGCACAGCGCTCCGATATCGAAGCCAAGTATGGCGCCGTGCGCCGACATGAACTTCAGGCTGTGCTGCAAGAGTGGCTCGATCGACAAGAGCAGCGCCATCACAGCCTGGGCGCCACCAGCTGGTTTCTGGCCGATCTGCATGGCCTGCAGTGGGCTCGCGTACCGTTTTCTCCGACGGTGGGTAAGAACTGGTCGTTCCGCGACTACTTCCATGGCCGGGGCCGCGATCTGCCGACCAAGCCGGATGGCTACGGCTGCGCCGTCGAGGTTTCACCGATCCGGGCCCCGCATCGATCGGCCGTCTTCGACAGCCAAGCCAGCGGCAATAGCATCGTGGCGTTTTCCGTTCCCGTCTGGAGCGAGCCATCCGAAAGCGGCCCTCCCGAGGTGGTAGGCGTGCTGGGCATGACCGTTCGCTTGGGCCACTTTGGTGAGCTGAATCCCGGCGAGCGGCAGGGCACACAGCAAGTCGCGGCGCTGGTCGACAGCCGGGAAGATCTGGCCGGTCAGCGTGGCCTGATCCTGCAGCACCCGCTGCTGTCTCGCGTGCTGGCCCAGCGCCCCAGCCACACCCAGATGCCGCGGCCGCGCGTCCATCCTGATGTGC
>JAYRFD010000682.1:0-4918 GCA_041908565.1 Polyangia bacterium
AGAAGCAGCAGCGGCCCTGGGGCGCGCTGCTGGTCGGTGTCTTGCTGCTTTCGGTGGCGGCGTATTTCGTTTCGCGTCCAGCGACCGATGGATCTTCCGGGGGGACGCAGCCCGGCACCACCGATACCTCGCAGCGTCCGCAGTCCACGGGGATCGCAGCGCAAGCCCCCGGCGGCGTCGAAGTGCAGGCCGTGCCCACGCCACAGCCGAGCAGAGCCGGGGCGGCTGAGGCGCAACAAAGACTGCAGCACGCGCAAGACCGCTTGGCCACCTATCGTGCCTTTGCAAAGTACCCACCGGACTCGCGACCGGCGCGCGAGCATCCAGATCAGCTGAGCCCGCGGGCCAGCGTCGTGCGCACGCTGCCGCTGTCTGCCGGCGGACGCAGCAGCGAGGATGTGCACGTCCAGCTTGGGCAAGATCGGCGTGAGCTAGTTGGCGATGAAGCGGCGCGCCTGTGGGTGCGCTGCGAAGACAGCTTGGGCAAAGCACTGCCCTGCGTCATTGAGCAGGCCCAGGCGCTGGTGCCGCAGGGGTTGCCGGGTGCGGCGGGTCTTGTGCCCGCCCCGGTTCCATTTTCCGACGATGGGCACGGCGGCGATGAACAGGCGGGGGACGGCACGCAGACCGCGCATCTGCAGCCCTTGGCCCTGGGCTTTGCGCGCTATCACGGCACGCTGCGCGTTCAGCTTTCACTGCGCATCGGTCACGAACAGGGCCAGCCCTTTTTCGATCTGCTGTACACGCCGCAGCCTCCGGCTCGCTTCACCGGCCAAGTGCGCGAGTCGATTGTCGAAGGCTCGCTGCGTCTTTCGATGGGTGTGCAGGTCAGCCGCGCGGGGCGTTACTTCGTGATGGCACGCGTCGACGACAACCAGGGCAAAGCGGTCGCCTACCTGGAATGGAATGGTGAGCTAGCGGTGGGACCAGGGCAGGTGCCGCTGTGGGTCTTCGGCAAGCTGATCCGCGACGAACGCCCGACGCTGCCCTTGGTCTTGCGCGATGTCGAAGGCTACTTGTTCCTGGATGACACGACGCCGGATCGCGCGCACATGGCGCGGCTGTCTGGAGTCGTCCACCGCACCGCCGTGTATTCGTTGTCTGAGTTTTCCGACAAGGAATGGGACAGCGAACAGAAGCGCCGCTACCTGGGCGAGTACGAAAAGGACGTCGCAGAAGCAGGGGCCGAAGTCGGCGCGACGCGCTGATTCTTCGATCGGGATCGAGCCGCACGGTCGCGTAGATGGGCTCATGCTGCATCGTCGATGCGGCGCGTGCTTTACAAAATGGGCGGCATTTTGCACATTGCCCCCATGCGTACAAACCTTCTTTCGTCGTCGAGTTCTCGGTCGTTCCTGCTTCGCGGCATCTTGGGGTCGGCGCTGCTTGCGCTGCCCATGCTGGCGCTTCCCGCCTGCGGTGGCGAAGAAGAGGTCGATGTCGAAGACGGGGTGGAAGCTGCCGAAGACGAGGACACGGCCAGTGATTCGGACGAGCTACGCAACCTGGGCGAGCGTCCATCGCTGACCGTCGAGCCGACGCTGCGCTTTGTCGCCATGGGCGACACCGGCAAGGGCAACCAGGGCCAAAAAGATGTCGCGGCCGCCATCGAAAAGCACTGCGCCAGCCGCGGCTGCGACTTCGTGCAGCTTCTGGGCGACAACATCTATGACAGCGGCGTCAAGGGCGTCGACGATCCGCAGTGGCAGACCAAGTTTGAAGAGCCGTACAAGGCCATCGCGCTGCCGTTTTACGTCGTGCTGGGCAACCACGACTACGGTGGGGACGGCGCCGGTTGGGAATTCGGCAAAGGCGCCCACGAAGTCGCGTACACCGCCAAGTCGATGAAGTGGAAGCTGCCGGCTGCCCACTATCGCCGTACGGTGGGCAACGTCGACTTCTTCGGGCTGGACACCAACCTGATGATGTTCAACCGCGAGACCGACAAGCAGAAGATGGCGCTGGCCGGCTGGCTGGCCTCTTCGACGACGACCTGGAAGATCGCGCTGGGTCATCACCCCTATCTGTCGAACGGCAAGCACGGCAACGCGGGCAACTACGACGGGCTGTGGTACGTGCCGGTCGCCGGCGGTCAGAACGTCAAGAAGTTCTTCGACGACAACGTCTGCGGCAAGGTCGACCTGTACCTGTCCGGGCACGATCACAGCCGGCAGTGGCTGACCGGCACCTGCAAAGGCACCGAGCTTGCCGTGTCCGGCGCCGGGGCCAGCGCCACGGATCTGCCGGGCCGCAACGCCGCGCGCTTCCAGTCCAAAGAGCTGGGCTTCCTGTACGTGACGATCGTCGGCCGCACGCTGACCGCCGAGTTCATCGACAAGACCGGCAAGGTCGAGTTCAGCCGAACCATGACCAAGTAGTCACGTTATTGTCTTTGGGGATCGCGGTGCCTGTGGGGGCGTGGTATCGCGCTTCGCCGTGCTGGCTGCGATTTTTGGGGCGGGCTCGGCTGCAGGTTGGAAGAGGGAATGCGGATCGCGCAACGCAAGCCGCAAGACCAGCCCGCGACGCTGCAGATTCACGTCGCGAGCGCATCGGTCATGCGTAGCTAGCCGATCACGGCTTGGCAGGTGTACGGCGGGCCGCCGCCAGTCGAGCTGCAGTAGGTCGGGCTGCAGCAGGGCGCGGTCGAGCAGTCCGCATTCAGCGTGGGGATGCACATCGGCGTGCCGCCATCTGGATTGCCCGGTGGCGGCGCCAAGACATCTTCGGCCCAGAACGGACGGTGCGAGTTTTCCGTGTCTCCCTGGAAGGGCAGACGGAACGCTGGATAGCTGGGGTCCTGACCTGGCAGCTTGGTCGGATCGATGCCGGTGACCCACATCTGCTTGTACTTGCCGGCGGCGTACACAGTGCCGTAGGCGCGAATCGACGTGAAGGCCAGGAACATGGTGTCGCCTGGCTTGGTCGGCGCCCACGTCGGCATGGTGTCGGCTAGCTGTGCTGTGGCGCCCAGATCGGCGTTGTTCACCCAGCGGTTGGCTTGCCCCAGATCGATCGGTGCGGATGTGCCGTCCGCCGCGACGATAAACAGCCGGGCCGCATCGTTGTTATCGGAATTGCCGCCGGCAGCCGACACGTACGCGATCCACTTCGAGTCCGGCGAAAACGATGGGTAGTACTTGCTGTCGCCGTTGCCCGTCGACTGCACGATCGTCTTTAGGTTGGTCCAGGTGCCGCCGTTGTATTCCATGGTGGCGATCGAAGATCCGGATACGCCGCGATCCTTGTTCACAGCCGAATAGGCAAAGACCAGCAGCTTTCCGTCGGGCGACCAGTCCGGCATGGTGCCGTACTTGGGGGCTAGGGGCATGGTGTTGATGACGGCGCCCGTGTCTCCGTTGCGCAGCGTCAGCACGCCCTTGCTGGCGGTCACGATGCGCGTGTTGTCCGGGTTGAACGTGGTCCATGCCATCGCGATGCCCTGCATGGGATCGATGACCACGCTGCGGTCTTTGACGTTGTACACACCCAGCGTGTTGCCACCGATGTCCGCGCCGACGCGCGCGCCGTTGCGCGAAACGGTGTGACACGCCACGCACTTGCCAATCTGGGCCGGCGTCAAAAAGTCGGTGGGGGCCGAATCCGACACCGTGGCGCGACGCACGCCCGCGACCGTCGTCGACCAGTAATAGATGGCGCCATCCACCGGGCTGCGCGAAAAGTTCAGATCGACCGGATTCGATCGATAGACGACGGTTGGATTGGCCGTGTTGGTGGCGTAGACCGTCCAGGTCGCCTTGCCTCCGGCGTTGCTGTTGGCCAGATAGCCCCACTGCGTCTGGTCGGGAGTCCAGTTGGTGGACGTGGTGTAGACCGACATCGAAAGCTGCGGGCTCTTGAAGTCCAAGCGGTACAGGTTGTTGCCGGTACCGGCCGTCCATTCAAAGCGGATCTTGAAGATGTTGCGTGGGAACAGCGTGTTGTTCGATGGGTAGACAATCGCCGGCGAGTTCGGGGCCATCAAGGTCCCAGCAGCCGTCGGGGGAAGCTTGCTGCTGGCATCGGCGGGTGCGCCCGCGCCACTGATCACAGGCTGGAACTGAACCACCACCTGCGCCGTGCCCGAGATGCTTCCAGAAAACGCCGTGATGACTCCCTGACCGCCTGCTTGGTTCGACGTCGTGAACAGGCCGCTGCGGCTGATCGTGCCGATCGCACTGTTGTCGATCTTCCAGTTCACTTGCGTGGTGACGTCGCTGTCCGGCTGATCGGCGAAGTGAGCGATGGCCTGATACGCCTGCGTCTTGATGGCCCCTTGGTTGTCCACAGACAGGCTGGCGCTCTGCGGCATCACCGTCAGGCTGACCAGGCCACTTAGCGGTGGCAGCTCGCCGCCGTCTTCGCCTCCGTCGGTGTTGTCCCCCAGCGTGGTGCCGCTGCAGGCGACCTGCGCGGTGATCCAGCCCGCGATCAGCGCACTTAAGACCATCAGCAAGGCGGCTCGTTTTGTCATGCGTTCCCCCCGATCCATTCTGTGAAACGAACCCTTTCAGGATACGCAGGACGCGCGCTGCAATGTGAACTGTAGAGGTCGAATTCAGCGACGGAAATGCAGTGTTCGAACCGGTACACGACATGTACCAAAATGCTCAGCACAGGCGGGCGCCTGATGCGTGGATCAAGCGCGCGGGGCCTGTAATTCAGTCGTGATTCAGTCGTGATTCGGTCGTGATTCAGGCGTGATTCAGGCGCGATCCACGCTGCGTCTTGAATGCGTACGCGGCGAACTGCAGATGCCGGTACACGGCCCAGTCCCGACGGTGTCAGGCTGGAAAGCACGCTCGCTTGCGGGGTAGGGAAAGTATTCGATGGGACCCATGGACACAGACCACAGGTCGCGATTCGCAGTCCCTTCCTCGGTGTCCAGATCGGCTAGCTGCAGATGCTGTTGTTGCAG
>JAYRFD010000683.1:0-5789 GCA_041908565.1 Polyangia bacterium
CGAAGCGGTTGAAGCCGTGGGCTATCTGCGGACGCGCGGCGAAGGGCGCGCGACGCTGATCCCGCAGGATGCGCGACCGCCGCGACCGTCCGATCGTCCGCCGCGGCCCGACGGGGAAGAATCGCTAAACCTGGGCGTGCGCGGCCGCTTGATCGATCTGATTCAGTGTCCGCCCGGCTATCAGGGTGTGCTGGATGCGGCGCTGGGGCGTGTGCTGGTGCTGGACACGCTGGATCACGCGCTGACCTATTATCAGCAAGCCAGCGACGATGGCAGCCTGTCGCCCGGCGCCTTGCTGTGTACCTTGGATGGCTCGGTGGTCGATGGTCACGGCGCGGTCACCGGCGGTGCGCAGCGCGGCCAAGGCGCAGCGGTCCTGGCCCACCAGCGTGAGCTTCGCGAGCTGCAGGTCCACATCAAGGAACTCGACGAGCGCTTCCGATCCGAAGAAGAACAGCTGGTCGTCAGCAAGAAAGAACGCGAGCACCTGCTCGGCAAGATGGAAGAGCTGACCAAGGCCGGCCACCAAGGCGAGATGCAGATCCTGTCGTTGGACAAGGATCTGGTGAAGGCCCGCGAAGAACTGCATCGCACCGCGCATCGCCTGGATGTCTTGGGAAGCGAACGCATGATGCTGGCCGAGCAGCGCGCAACGCTGGATCGCGATGCCGAAGAGTCTCGATTGGCGACGCGCACGGCGCGTGACCGCTTGGCGCAGCTTGAAGATCAGCTGGACACGCACAAGCGGGCGCAGGTCGAACTGATGGATCAGGTCGAGGCGCAGTCCAGCGCGCTGACCAGCCTGAAGGTCTCGGCCGCGACGTACAAAGAGAAGCTATCCTCCCTTCGCAGCGCCGCTGCTCGCTTGGAAGCAGAACAGTCGGAACGCACTGCGCGCTTGGCTCGATTGGAAGAAGACGAGCGCGGCTGTTACCAGAAGGCGGCTGCGCTGGCCAACGAAGTGCAAAGCCGCGGCAGCGACCTGCTGGAACGCGCCGCCGGTCGCACGCGTCTGGCTGAAGAACTGCAAGTCCTGCGCAACGGCTATGAGCACAAGCGCAGCCGCAGCGCCGAACGCGAAGCCGACCTGCGCAGCCGTCGCGACAAAGAGTCCGCCGAGGTCAAGCGCGCCATGGCCCTGCGCACCCGTCTGTCGGAACTGGAAATGAGCCGCCAGCACACCGAACAGACCATGCAGGAAAAGCACCGCGTGCTGGTCAGCGAGGTCGTCACGGACTACCACCTGCGCGCGCCGATTTCGCCCAAAGACGAAGAGAGGGCCAGCGAGCTTCGCGACCTGATCGACCGCATGGGCGAGATCAACCTGATGGCCATCGAGGAGTACAAGGAAGTCGAGCGCCGCTACAACTTCCTGGTCGCGCAGAAGACGGACTTGGAAACGGCCGTTGGTCAGCTGGAAAAGGCCATCGAGCTGATCAACAAGACCAGTCGCCAGCGCTTCCGCGAGGTCTTCGATCTGGTCAACGCCAAGTTTCAAGAGATCTTCCCGCGCTGCTTCCTGGGTGGGCAGGCGTATCTGCGCTTGAGCTATCCCAAGGACACGGCCAAAGACGCGGCCAAAGACGGCGAAGCCACCGACGGTGCGCCGCGAAACGCAGGCCTGGCCGCACCGAAGCGCGATCCGGAAGACATCTTGGAAGCCGGCGTTGAAATCTTCGCGCAGCCGCCAGGCAAGAAGAATTCCACCGTCGAGCTTTTGTCCGGTGGCGAAAAGGCGATGACCGCGGTCGCGCTGATCTTCGCGATCTTTTTGATCAAGCCCTCGCCGTTCTGCTTGCTGGACGAAGTCGACGCACCGCTGGACGAAGCCAACGTCGGTCGCTTCAACGACTTGATCCGCAGCATGACCGACCGCAGCCAGTTCATTCTGATCACGCACAACAAGCGCACCATGCAGATCGCGGATGTGTTGTACGGCGTGACCATGGACGAACCTGGTGTGTCGCGCGTTGTCTCGGTGAACCTGCACGAAGTCGGTCGCCTAGCCCCCGGCCGCGCCAAAGCCCCACGCGCGGCGTAGACCAGGCGGCAGCGACTACTCGCCGCGTGGTAACGGCGATGCCTCCGGTGCGATCAAGTGGCGGGCCAGGCTGTCGGCGCGCTTGAGCAGCGTCGGGATGCGGTGGGGACCGTGCATGCGCGCGATGGCGTCGGCGGCCTGCGTGACATCAATGCCGGCGCTGGTGATCCAAAGCGGCTTTTCGCTGTCGCCGCGGCGCACCGGCACTGCGATCCCTTCGTGAAAGGCCGACTTGGCGACGCCGATCACGGCCACGCGACCGCCCAGCGCTTGGTACAGATGCGCTCCCAGTCCGGGCTGCTGTTCGCGCAGCCAGACGTGCCCGTCGACGATCACGGTCGACACTGGGTGGGTCTGCGCGATGCGGTCAATCATGTGCAGCAGCAAGGGAAGCTCTCGCTTGTAGAACTGCCCCGGCTCATACGGGGCGGCGGGGGACGGGCTGCGCTCGACCCGATCGACGGTGCTGTGCGGCTGGGCAAAGTCGACAAAGCCGACGCCGGCGATATCCGCCATCGCATCGCTGTACTGAACATCCATACAAAGAATCAGCGCGGTCTGCATCGCTTCTGGCTATCCTGCCGTTCTCCCCGAATGTCAACGCAGTTAGGAGTGATCCAGACCATGGCCAGCCCCCACTTTGCGCATACGTCCGACTTTGCGTTCGTCGAAGAGCTTTTGACCTACGGCGAAGACCATCCCCCGCAGCCCGGTGATCTGATCGAGTTCGAGCCCGGCGATCTGGAAACCCAAAGCGGCACCCGGTTCCCGGCGCGGTATGCGACCGTGGTGTCCAGCGACGGCGATTCGATGGTGCTGCGCGATCCCGAAAGCGGCCAGCAAGAGGTGATCAGCGAACACGGCTGGCTGCACATTCGGCAGTCGGCTGCGATATCGGCGATCTTTGAAAACCACCTGCGACGCGCCGCCCCCGACGGTGTTGCCTTCGGCGATGGTCTGGTCGATGGGGCTCTGGTGCAGCGGCTGCGGCATGGCGTGCAGCGCCTGATCGACACAGAGCCCGTCGATTACCACCCCGGATCGGGCACGCGCGTGCGCGACTTGGTGCATCCGTCGCTGTATCCGTTTGTTGCGGGGCGGTCGTCGACCCTGCGCGCGGTGCCGACGCCAGAATCGCCCACCAACGATCGCTTTGGTCGTCCGTTTGAATCATCGCGCTATCAGTGGCTGCCGACGCCGTTTCAGGTGGCAGCCGACGGCAGCGTGCGCATCGAAAGCTACATCAACAACTTGGATCGCGTGCGCCACCCGGGCTTGTACGACGACTTGGCTGCGTTGTTCGCGACGGCCTTGCCGCTGTTTGAAAGCGTCGTTGGCTATGTCGATAACAGCCGCTTCTTCGTCGACGATCTGGACGATATCGAGCACGAAGGCGAACTGCCCGAAGACGCCGAAGCGGATGCTGGCCTTGCTACGCCGACTTCGCTGCGTGGGCGCGAACTTCTGGTCATCCCGAAGATCGTCGAGTACCGCCTGGGCGCCGGCGAGACCCACGAAGGCGTCTGGCACGTCGAAGGCATGAGCCACGAACACATCATCGCCACCGGCGTGTACATCTTGGATCGCGATGCGGTACTGCTCGGCGGTGAGCTGCGCTTCAAGCGTCCCTACACCGTCGAAGAAGCGGGCCGCCTGTTCTGGAACATCGACCAGTCTCGGCCCACCCCAATCGAAGAGCTGGTCGAAGAGGGCACGATCCCGCTGGGCAGCGTCGCCACCCCCGAAGGGCGCCTGCTGGTGTTTCCCAACTCGCACATTCACAAGCTCAGCGAGATCTGCGTTGCGCAAGGTGCAGCCGAAGGTCGACGACGCGTAATCGTGTTCTGGCTGGTCGACCCGGCGGTCCGCATCCCGTCGACGGCCGATGTGCCGCCGCAGCAGGGGCAGATTGCACACGACGAAGCGCTGGCCATTCGCCTGGAGCTGATGGAAGAACGCAAGCGCCACAAGCAGACGCTGAACGTGCGCGCCGTCAGCCTGTGCGAGCACTGATTCACGATCCGCCGCGTCCGATCCCTTGGCTGGGCCTGCGGAGGTCTGCGGGCATCGCTGCATCGTGGTTGCGTCGAGCGCCACGGCGGCGATACGTTTTCGCTGCACGGCGACGCAGGTCGTCCCGTGCAGCGGTGCGGCGTCCTGCCGACCGCCCCCATCCATCTGCCTTGGAGGTCTGACGTGGAACATGCTCGACGGAAAACAACGCTTCTTGCTGTAGCGCAGGCCGGCGCCCTGTTGGGTGCCGCACTGACCGGCACATCGGCTGGCGGTTCGCCCAGTGAGCCCGCGCTTGTGTTGTCTGCGGAGTCCTCCGCCGACGGAGCAGAGGCTCCAGGGACTGCCGAGGATGTGCGCGGCCTGCTGGCGATTTCTCCCGGTACGCCGTGGCACCTGCAGCTGTCCGGCAAGCTGCAAGAAAAGTCGTGGGCCCAGGTCTATGACATCGATCTATTTGACACGCCGACCTCGACGATTCAGAGCCTGCGTTCGCGCGGCAAGATCGTGCACTGCTACTTCAGCGCCGGCAGCTACGAAGACTGGCGTCCAGACAAGAGCCGCTTTCCCAGCAGCGTGCTTGGCAAGGCCATGGACGGCTGGCCCGGCGAGCGCTGGGTCGACGTACGGGCATCCGGCCTGCGCACCGTGCTGCTGGCGCGCCTCGATCTGGCCAAGAGCAAGGGCTGCTCGGGCGTCGATCCCGACAACGTCGACGGATATGGGCACGACACCGGCTTTCCCTTGAAGCAAAGCGACAGCGTCAACTTCCTTCGCTGGCTGTCGACCGAAGCGCATGCTCGCGGACTGACCGTCGGTCTGAAGAACGGCATCGAGATCCTGTCGCAAGTCGCCAGCGCCATGGACTGGGCCATCAACGAGCAGTGCAACGAGTACTCGGAGTGCAGCCAGTACCGCGCGTTCATCGCCAGCGGCAAGCCGGTGTTCAACGTCGAATACACAGGCACGCTGTCGTCGATCTGCAGCCGCACCAAGCCTCTGCGCATCTCGACGATTAAGGCGCCGCTGTCCCTGAACGGCCCGTCGCAACCCTGCCCGTAAACAAGCCCCCGCGCGCCGTGCGCAGTCTCCGATCGATTCCTGCGCCGGCCCGCAGATTGACCTTGCCTGCCAGCAGACTGAGCACCTACGTTCCCGAAAAGTCAGCTGCGTGTGTACGCAGGCTTGGCTGAAAACCGCAACGCTCGCTCACTAGAAATCCTGCGGAGGATCCCATGCGAAAGTTTCTGCTCAAGGCTGTGCCCGCGGCGCTGTGCCTCGGCTTTGCTGCTCAAGCCAGCGCGGCATACTACGTCGAATACTACCGAGACAACCTGTTCCTCGGGCTTGCCTACCATCGCGTGGGCTGTCTCACCGACCACACCAAGATCGTCTCTAGTCAGGACTACGACGGCTTCACCACCACCCGCTACTGCACATCGGGCGCGACCGCGAAGTCGGTGCCCAACGGCGAGTGGTTCGACTGGAGCTACGCGTCAGGCAAGGCGCAGTTGGACAAGTGCGGCACGCAGACCAACACGTACTACGGCACGCCCAACTATGCGGCTCGGTCGAACACCTGCAGCTACAACATCCTGACGAACTGCAACAGCGACTGCTGGATTCGTTACTTCTCCACGTGCATGGGTGATCCAGTCGCTATCGCTAGCCCGTGCCTATGAGCCTACGCTCGCAAAAGCCGCTGGCCTGGGCGCTCGTGGTTGGCGCGCTCGCC
>JAYRFD010000684.1:0-6681 GCA_041908565.1 Polyangia bacterium
CGCCCGCAGTACGCCCTGCGCCGCTTGCTGATCAGCCGCCGACAAGCCGGTCTTGCCCAGGGCATCGCGCAGCGCAGAAAAGAAGCCGCGTCGGCGCAGGTGCTGGATGCCGAACCGCTGGTTTGCGCCCTGCACCGGTACACCTTCGGCATCGAAGTACGCGCGGTCTTTTTCGAGGGTGTTTTTGACCAACGTGCTCAGGTCATCCAAGGAACGAAGCGAGCCGAGCGCGGACCCCTGTTCTTCAACCAGGTTGCGTACAGCCTGATCCTTCCAGTCCGGTAACTGAAACACCACGGCCGGAAACGTGACGCCGCCGGCCTTGCAGTGAAAGGCCAGCGTGGCGCCCGGGGTGGTGACACGCCAGGTCTCGATCGGACCCAGCGCCTTGGCTGCAGACAGCGCGCGTTGCAGCGCTGAATCGCGCGCGGGTGCGTCCCCTGTTGGATCGGCAGGTGATGACGCGTCAGATGCCCCACCATCGCTGTCTTGCCGACGCAGTCGCGTGGCTTGCTTGGCACGCGGCAGGCCAGGGAAGACCTCGGCAATACCAAACTCGGCAGCAAGCTCTTTCGCCAAGCGCAGCGTGCCGGCATCCAGCGAGATGTCTTCCAAGCGGATGCGGCGATCGCGAAGCTCTGGACTGTTGCGCAAGAACGAAGCCGGGCAAAGCAGCGTAGAGCGCAGCCGAGGCGACATGCCGCCCTCTCGCGCCAGCGCGACCAGATCGCGAAAGTCGGACTCTGCCAGGTGTCCATGGCTGGCCACCAAGATGTCGACGTACCGACGACGCAGCAGTGCAGCGCTCATCTCGCTTCCCCTTTCGGGCCGCGAGTGCGGGCGGCCCCACCGCCTGGCAAGCCAAGCCCGCGGGCCTGGGCCTTACTTGATCGACTCGCCCTTCAAACGTCCGCGCAGCCGAGCCCACAGCCCCGGCTTCGATGGCGTCGGCCCGGTGTGTTCGACGGGCTCTGGCGGCGGACGGCTGGGCGTTTCTGGACGAACCTGCGTGGGACCAGACTGCTTCGGCGTCGGAACAGACGGCGTCGGAGCCGGAGCCGGGGCCGAACGGGGCGCCACCGATTCTGGCGACGTCTGTTCCTGATTCGACAAGGGAGCGCTATCGTCCTGCGACACGCTGATCGTCACGCCGTCCAGCGACATCGCCGACGCGTGCATGACAAGCGAAGCCTCTTCGCCGTCGTTCGTTGGCAACAGCGCGCGAAAGCAGGCGGCAAGCTCGGCCGCTTCACGGTCATAGTCGCTGCGGAACAGGCCGCGCAGGTGCTCGACAAGCTCGCGCGGATCAAAACGATAGGGCTGCAGGAAGGCATGCAGGTCGGCCGCTAGCTCTGCCGCCGACTGATACCGATCGGCCACATCGCGCGCCAGGGCCTTTAGGACGACGCGATCCAGCTCTTCCGGGACACGGCGGTTGAACTTGGATGGCGGGACGACCTCGGCATTGCGCACGCGCTCCATCAATTGGAATTCGGTGTCGCCGCGGAACAGCTTCTCGGTCGTCAGCATCTCGTGCAGGATGATTCCCGTCGAGAAAACGTCGGTCCGCGCATCGACAGGCATGCCGCGAATCTGCTCGGGCGACATGTAGCTGAACTTGCCTTTGAGGATGCCGATCTCGGACGTGAACTTTTCCATCGCCTGCGCGATGCCGAAGTCCAGCAGCTTGACTTCCCCGTCGTAGCCGATGCGCACGTTGGAAGGCGACACGTCGCGGTTGACGATCGCCAGCGGCCTGCCATCCGTGTCGGCCAGCGTATGGGCGTAGTGCAAGCCCTCGGCCATCTTGGCGGTGATAAAGCAAGCATGCGGCACTGGAATGCGCGCTTGTGCCTCTTGGCAGCGACGAAGAATCTGCGTCAAGTCCTTGCCACCGATGTACTCCATCGCGATGAAGTACCGTCCGTCGTTGCGCCCAAGCTCATAGGTGCGGACGATGCTCTCGTGCTCCAAGCGCACGGCCAAGCGGCCTTCGCGCAAGAACATGTCGACGAAGCGCGACTCTTTGGCGAGCTGCGGTCGCATGCACTTGATGGCAAACAGCCGGTTCGAGTTCCGACTGCGCGCGCGATACACCTCGGCCATGCCACCGCGCGCAATCAGCCCCATCAGCAGATACTTGCCGAACGAGACGGGTTCCGTCGGTGAACCAGGGTTCAGTTTGTCTTGAGCAGACTCCATTCAGCGCCTGATTTTTTCGATCGTCTGAGGGGCGATCGTTTGGGGGTCGTTGTGCATCAAGGCTCACCTGCCATGTTTGCCCAGCTCTGGCGTACTCAGACTCCGTGGGATCTTGAACGACTTGCAACAAGCCCGACCGGTGCAGGCATCGCGGCCAGCAATCGATCGTTGCAGGAACCAACCCACGCGCAGGCTTCAGTAGAAAAAGTAGTCTTTGCGCTTAATCCCAAGGGACAGAATACACGATTTGGGGGGCTGAAGTGCTTCTGGCCAGAGGTGATTTGCGTGGCTTGCCCTACCCCGACCGCGGGCCGCTGAGCAGCCTCACCACGCCGCTCAGCAGCGCCACCAAAAGCCTGCCGCCTGCATCCCCCCCAATCACCGGCGGTTCGCGCAATCGTTGCCGCGCCGCGATAGGGTGCGGTATTCTATGGCCTTCACGCGTTAGGCAGTGGGCGCATGGCGCACGCACAGCATCCTGGTTCAGCTCAGCACCCGTCATCGTCGCCCTCTTCTGGGTCGGCGGTGAGTCCCGTGGGCAGCGCACACAGTGGCGCCGCAGCGGTCCAAGGCAGCCCAAGCGAGCGCCCCCACAAAGAGCGCGCGGGAGCCATCATCGTCGACAAGAACCGAGCGCAGAGCAAGCGACTGGCTCGCGTCTTGTCGAGTGCGGGCTATACGACAAAGACGCTGGAAGAAGACTCGGCACCGGCGCTGGGATCGATGCTCTCGGCGTCTCCCGAGATCAACAGCTGGCTGCTTCTGGCCGACGCGGCGGCCGCGCAGACGTTGTATGCCGTCCTGAACCGACCGGATGTCCGTCGAAGCTGCCGGGGGTTGGTGTACTGCGGCATCGCGGGCGCGACGGGCGCAGCCCCGCCTGCCCCGGCCGCAGCCGCCCCAGTCGCGGGTACAGAAGACGTAGACATCGCGGCTCTCTGCGAGCAAAGCGGCGTCCTTGGGCTGCTCAACGGTCGCCAGGGACGCGACTTCGATCTGTACCTGCTTGCCGTCGCCAATTACCTGCGCGGCCAGCCGCTTCTGCCTTTGCAGGGCTTTCTGCTGTGGGGCGCGGCAGCGTACAGCACGCAGATCAGCAATGTCGCCGGTCGCGATGCAGCCGAGGCCCGCATCGTAAAGCTGTGTACGGACCAGCTTGGCGTGTCGTCACGCATCGCCAACAGCGTGGGGGAAGTCATCCACGAGCTTCTGACCAATGCGATGTATGACGCGCCGGTCGATGCGCAGGGTCGGGCGATCTATTCGCACGACCGCACCGCGCCGATTCAGTTGAACAATGAAGATCGCGTGACGTTCCGCTATGGCACGGACGGCACGCGCTTGGTCGTCGAGACCGCCGACCGCTTCGGGCGCCTGCGCCGCAGCGACTTCGTCCGCAGCTTGCGACGAGCCGCCGCTGGACAGGTCAATCGATCGGCGGGCGGAGCCGGAATCGGTCTTTCGATGATCTACCGCACTGCCAATGTCCTGCAGGTCGATGTCGATCCTGGTCAGCGCACTCGGGTAACCGCAGTGTTCGACTTGGATAGCGCGCGAGCGACGGAGGGGGCACGCGCCACGCGCACGGTCATCTTCCCTGACTTGACTATCGCCTCTGCTCGGCGAGACCCTTAGATGAGGATGGGCGAACTGTGACCTACGATGAACGATCCGGCGTGGTGGGGGCCGTCGCGCCACCGCCAAAGCTGCTGATTGACTGGCTCACCGAGGGCGAGGTGACCTGTTTGCGCATGTCCGGCGTCATCGACGAACAGTTCGATGCTCCGGGGCTCGCCAACCAAATCAAGGGTCGCTATCTCATCCTCGATGTCGGCGGCATCGAGCGAATCTCGTCGTTTGGTATCCGCCAGTGGGTGGATTTCATCGGCGCCGTCACCCCTCGGCTCGGAGGCATCTACTACGTCGAGTGTTCCCCGAAAGTCGTCGACCAGTTCAACATGGTCGCCAACTTCGGCGGCTCTGGCTTCATCGTTTCCTTCTACGCCCCGTATCGCTGTGACACGTGCGATCAGGAACGACGCCTTCTGTTCCGCACCGACGAAGAAACCCCCTTGTGGAAGGCCGGTCAAGCACCGCCTTCGCTGTGTCCGACCTGCAGCAATCCCGAAGACTTTGATGAGGACCCAGCCACCTACTTCACGTATGTGGCACAGCAGCCAAACGTCCAGATCCCGCCGGCGGTCATGAACTTCTTGCGCGTCCACTTGAGCTACGGCCAAGGCGGACAGCGCAAGCTGAAGATCGAAAAACGCATCGAGGGCCGCGCCACCTATCTCAAGTTCTCGGGCGATCTGGACAGCGACCTGCGAGCCCAAAAGCTGGCCGACGGCCTGGAAGGCGAAGTCATCTTCGATCTGGGCGGCATCCTGTCGGTTGACCCCGTCGGTACGGCGCAGTTTCGCAAGCTGATGCAGATGCTGGCCGCCAAGACGGGCACCGACGAACAGGTCGATCGCGTGCACATGCTGGCGGTCCCGGCTCCGTTTTTGGAAAGGCTGGGGCGGCCCGAAGATCTGACGGCCAAGGGCCAGGTTCTGTCGCTGCTGATCCCGTACAACTGCTCGCGCTGCCGAGCGACAACGCAGCGCCTGGTCGACTTCGCACAGCATGGCGAAGAGCTACGCGCCGGTCGCGTTCCGCGTGTGAAGTGCGGCATCTGCGGCGGTCCCGTCACCTGCGTGGTGTCGGAAAGCTGGTTCTCGCGCCTGCAGACGCTGCCAGCCCCGCAAGTGCCGGCCGACCTGCGGGCGACGATTGCGCGACTGACCGCTGCCCCGCCGCCCAGCGCCGGACCAGCGACTCGCCAGACTGGTTTTCCGTCGACGGCGCCAGTCACTCCGTCAGGAGCGATGTCGTCAGCCCCTGGCTGGCCACAGCAAGGTGCGTCGCAGCCTCCCGGTGCGATGTCCGGTGCCCCCGGGATGAGCAACACAACATCGGGCATCCTCGGCGGTCCACGAAACACGACGAACCCCGGTGCGACCGGCGCCCTGTCCGGCATGCGCGGCGAGCTATCACCGGGCCTTCGGCCCGCGCAGCAGACGGGCATCGCGACCAGCACGCCACCGCCCAACGCGACGTTTCTGGCCAAGCTGCAAGGCATCCCGGGACTATTGCCCGGCATCCTGGTGGTCTTGCTGTCGCTGTCGGGCGCCATCGTCTATCGCATCTTGAGCGTGCCGCAGGGCAACAAGCGCGGAGACTGGCAAGTGCTTGAGTCGTCGCAGCCCAAGACCCCGGCGTGGCACGACAGCAAGTACGTCAGCAAGGAAGACCTGGCGTTTATCGGCCACTCACCACCGCTGACCGATCGCACCGAAGCCGTTGATCGAGCCGACATCGCAGCCCAGACCGAGCTTGCGCAGCACCTGGCCGATGCCGTCGCTGCCAAGCATCCAGAATGGGCCAAGGTGGTGCCGGGTCTGTACACAAGCGCCATGCAGGCCGTGCTCAACGAAGTCACCAAAGCGCAGAGCGCCCTGCTCAAAGAACAGCAGCGCGAGATGGAGTCGGAATCGAAAGAGCGCAGCCCATCGCTGAAGGCCGCCGAGCAAGCCCTGGCGCAGTCGCGCGACAAGCTGGGCGAGATCCACAAGCGAGTCTCGCTGGCGCTGCGCACCGGCGCACCGGATCTGATGCAGCCGGCCCCGCTGCAGTTTTGGGAAAAGAAGGCGCGCGGGCTCAAAGGCACGCGCGAAGTCGTGTACCAGGCCAGCACGCTGTTGCAGCTAAAGCCCGAATCGCTGGATCGCCTGGTCAGCTACTACGGCCAAAGCGAGGGCGCGACGCAAGCCAAGGCGCATGCCGTGTCGTTCTTCCCGCTTCTGGGTTATCGCTTTGACCCCGCCAACGGTGGTGCAGTTGTCGTCGAGCTAGACGCACAGGGCCCGCTTTCGCCCATCGGGCTTCAGGTGGGCGACATCGTCCTTTCGATTGGTGGACGCGACGTCCACAGCGCAATCGAGTTTGCCAAGCTCGCCGATCAAGCGGTGCAAGACAGCAGCAGCAAGGACAGCATCTTCAAAGTCCAGCGCGGTGAGCAGATCATGAACCTCACCCTCAAGAAGCAAGGCCCCAAGAAGGGCCCTGTTTTCCCAGGCAAAAAGCCCAGCAAGTAGCCCGTCTCTCGCTTCGCGATCCGCGATACACTACCGGCTTATGGATCCAGTCATCATTGGCCCCCTGATCGCCGGTGGGGCGCTGGCGCTGATCATCGCGTTCAAGGTCCTCTTGTCGGGTCGCAAGAAGGACGTAGGGCCGCAAAAGAAAGTGCGGCTGCTGATCCACTCGATCAACGATGACCGCTGCACGGGCTGCGATGCCTGCGTCACGGTCTGTCCGACCGATGTTCTGGAACTTCAGAAGAACAAGAGCCGCGTCGCTCGCTTCGGTGACTGCATCCAGTGCGAGCAGTGCGCCAACGTCTGCCCCACCACCGCGCTGGTCATGCACCACGAA